>JAYUBM010000105.1:0-14845 GCA_043740875.1 bacterium
GATTTGGCAACCCAAACAAATATTATGGACAAGAAGTTTTATGTTGTTATACCGCTATTTCCTACGACGGACGTAGGCAAAGTAGTTGGCAAGGCAGCAACCGCCAGCCGTAGCTTTATTAGCAGTGCTCTTGGGCAAAAAGAACAAAAAGTCGTTATTAACGAAGCCGATTTAGAGCGCGCCAAAACTGAACTTCGAAACCGAGTCCAATCTGTATTAAGCGGCTTACAGCAGGCGAATATCCAAGGTTTACCGCTGGATACCCAGGAACTTATCGAACTTTATTATGATGCCTATAATCCCGACACGGCAACCCGCCAGCACCTCAAAAATTTTAATGATTTAAATGTGCCGGTTGTTACTAAAGGCATAGGAACTGCCCCACAACCACAACTTGATAGGGAGCTGAGTTAGTATGGGAATATTTGGGAAAAAACAACCGGCCATGGACCCCGTCGCTTTTGCCGAGCAGCAGCAAATGCGCGAACAACAAGAGGTCAATACAGCTTTTCAAAAGGGCATAACGGCGCTGCGGGACTTTATTGCCCCGGCAAGTATTGAATTTCAAAGCAATTATTTTCGGATAGGTACCCGCATGGCACGGACATATTATGTTTATGGGTATCCCCGCCAAATTTACACGGGCTGGATAAGTTCGATGGTAAACATCGACGAAGTTATCGATTTGTCATTCTTTATATACCCAATTGAAAGCCAAGTTGTACTTGAAAACTTGCGTAAAAAGGTAGGGCAATTAGAGGCCGGTATTCAAATTGATAACGAAAAAGGCAAGGTGCGTGACCCAGGTAAACAAGCCGCAATTCAGGATGCCGAGGAACTACGCGATGCCCTGCAAGTTGGTGAAGAGCGGTTCTTTCGGTTTGGCTTTTATTTTACGGTGTACGCCAGCGATATGGAAGAACTGGAATTTGTCAGTCATAAAATAGAGAGTATCTTGGGCCAGCAGCTGGTGTATAGCAAGCCGGCTAGCGCCCAGCAAGAACAGGGCCTGAACAGTACTATTCCACAGTTTTCTGACCAATTACAAATTCGGCGCAATATGAATACTGGCGCAATTAGCACCAGCTTTCCGTTTACCAGTGCCGACCTAAGCCAAGATAGCGGCATATTATACGGCGTCAATATGCATAACTCAGGCCTGGTTATTTTTGACCGCTTTAGTCTTGAAAACGGCAATAGCGTGGTGTTTGCAAAGTCGGGAGCAGGAAAAAGTTTTACTGTTAAACTAGAGGCGCTGCGCAGCATGATGCTGGGCACAGAGGTATTCATTATTGACCCTGAAAACGAATACCAACGCATGTGCGATGCTGTCGCCGGCGCCTATGTGAGGTTAAGCCTAAGCAGTACGACGCGTATAAATCCTTTTGACTTACCAAAAGTTGTTGATGCCGAAGAATCGGATAACGCCCTGCGAAGTAACCTTATTACTTTGCACGGTTTGCTGCGGCTCATGATGGGGGGTGCCCAAGCCCAAATGGCCAGCCAGGGAGGAGCAACGCAGCCTGTTTTGAACCCCGTGGAAGAAGCAGATTTAGATGCAGCCCTTATCGAAACATACGCCAAGGCTGGCATTACCAACGACCCCCTGACACATCTGAGCGCGCCACCGACTATTGCTGATTTGTACGATGTACTGCTGCATATGGGCAACACCGGACCACAGTTGGCACAGCGTTTGCGCAAATATACAACCGGCACTTTTGCGGGCATTTTTAGCCAGCCTAGCAACATAGACATCAACAATCCACTTGTGGTGTTCAACATCCGCGACCTAGAAGACGAATTGCGGCCCGTTGCCATGTATATCGTGCTTAACTTTATCTGGAACAAAACCAAAACTGACCGCAAGAAGCGTATTTTGATCGTTGATGAAGCTTGGCAACTCATGAAATACGAAGATAGTGCTAACTTTTTGTTTAGCCTGGCAAAACGGGCGCGCAAATATAATCTGGGTATTACTACTATTACGCAGGATGTCGAAGATTTTATGGGCAGCCGCATGGGGCGGGCTATTGTTGCGAACTCGAGTATGCAAATATTGTTAAAGCAATCTGCCAGTGCCGTTGATGTGCTTGCTGATGTTTTTAAACTGACTAGCGAAGAAAAAAAGCGCCTTAGCCAATTTCCGGTTGGACAGGGCCTGTTTTTTGCCGGACAAAATCACGTACATATCCAAATTTTGGCTAGCCCAACCGAAACGGGGCTTATTACCACCAATCCCGATCAAGTAAAGCAAATTGATGAACAGGCTGCACGGTCCCAACAACAGGTAGATTTACAGTCGCAGGGGTATAATGGAGCTGTACAAATACAGTAGGAGTATTAGTTAGTGTTTGACTCTTTTAATGACCCGAATGAAAGTGACCGAGTCGGTCGTGGCTATACTTCTGGAACAGGGGCGGGCATTAGCCGAGGCTATGGGCGCACGGCCTCGCCGATTGAGCCGCTTACCTCCGGTGACACAAGTCCATCCGGCCGAGCTAAAAGTTCTTCAGATCTTTTGGGCGCAGAGAAAAGTGCCGATAATAATGATGGTCAGTCGGCTATTAGTATGCCGAAAGAAAAGTCGTTATTTACAGGCAAAATGCCTGGTGATGCAAAAAACGGCTTAGCTCCCCCAACAGGACCTGCTGCGAAAGGTATGAAATCTCCCGGCGCAGGTAAAGGAGGCCTAAGTAACGTTTGGATGAAGATAAGTGCCCGACAAAACCGCAACATGGGACTTATGACAGTTATTACAGCTGTTACTTTTTTACTCATATCCTTTTTTTCGTCAACATTGATGCTGCATAACATATCTAAAAACTGGAGTAATAATAGCCTAGGACCAATTACTTTCAGCCGAGGGCTCCGAAGAGCAAAAATTGCCGTGCGTATTGCGAAAGGCGTTGGTCGGGAATCTACAAAAAATATTTTTAGTGAGGCCGATCGACTGGATAGTCCTCGGCTAACACAAGGCCTAGAAGAAGCCGGTTTCACACTTGAACGAGATGCTACAACTGGGGCCGTAACAAAAATTTCTAAGGGTGAAAATCTGTTAGTTGACTATACTAATGTAACAATTAGCACAGAAAAGCAACTTGCCGCGAGTCTTTCGGGAAAAGCGGGCCGTGAGGCCGCTGAGGGCCTAAATAAAGTCTGGAATACAGAGGGAGCTATTATTCGGGGCGAGGGCGGACGAGAAGTCTTGCGATTGATTAAGGCCAGATTTGGCGGATTTGGTGAATCGATAGCTAAATCCGATGCCACACTATCTGAAAGAGCTTCGGCTGAAATAGAGGCGGGTATGCAGCCTGTATCCGAGGAGCCCGCGGCGACAAAGTTTGGTCAAAATCCAAACTTTGACAACGAACAAGCAACTACTGATGCAGCTGGTAAAAAAACAGCAGCCGCCGACATTGCGGATGCAACAAAAGTTGGTGATGGGGTGACCGATGAGGCGATAAAAGCAAGTACAGTGCTTGAAGAAAATGCCAACAAATTACTTGGACCTGTTGCTGAACAGGCCGCTAAAGGCGCGGCAGTTGAAAGTATCTTTACAACCCTTGTAGCTAATGCAGGTAAGGTTGGCTTCAAAGGTGCACTCACTGCTGCTGGATCCGCAGTCGATCCGGTTCTGTTAGCGGCAACTGTATGTCAGGTAAAAGGGACGCTTTTGTGGCTGTCATCAGTACGAAATCTTCGAATGTCGATTGAGCTTGGCCGACTGGCAGTGAAGTGGCTTGGCACTGCTGCCGAACAAGATGCTGGCACGGCTACGAGCCAAGCTATTAATACTTTTATATCTGGGCAAATGAACATTGGTGGAGAAAAGGGTTATGCGACTAACTCGGGCGGGCTTTTAAAAGCCATGAATCCGGGCAGTACATATCATGCATCAACGGCAGGAACGACACAGTTCACCACGGGGCGGGGTAATGGTGGAATCTACGAGACAATTAGTGACATTATTGATATGGTGCCAATCAAAAGTCTAGTTGTTAATAGTACTTGTAAGATTGTGACAAATGGCTGGGTTCAGCTGGGTACATTTGTAGTCGGTGCAGTTGTGGCTGTTCTGACTGTCGGTGGAAGCCCTGCATCCGCGACGGCAGCAGGTGTACCTTTGTGGTCTGCGGGTATTCAAGTTCTAGGTTTGCTTGCTACTGAAATTGGGGGACCATTTTTAGCGAAAACAGGTAAACATATCTTATTTAACGATGTAAAAGGTAACTTATTTGGTGAGGCAGGTGGTTCAGCGCTTGGTAGCCACGCTCAGCAACTGGAGAGTCATAGTTATGGGGTTTTAGCACCAAAAACAGTTACTACACTACTGCGCCAAACAACACGAGATCAACAGAAACTGGCTTTAAGTAAACAAAGTTTTACCGAAAGGTACTTCTCGACAGACAACCCCAATTCGCTACTTATGAAAACAGCAGCTGTAATGCCTATTGGCTTGCCGGGAATTACGTCAGACGCAACAACAGGGTTTGCAAATACCCTTAGTAGTATTTCTGATGGAAGTTTTTTGACATCGGCTTTTGGGGGACGAGCTGCCGCTGCCGACGAAAGTAGATGTAACGATCCGGCTGTTGTAAATGCACCTTTTCCATTAGACAGTGATGATTTTTGTAATTTATACCCAATAGCAATGCCCGACCTTAATCTAGAACAAACTACTCAAAGTTTATGGGCAAATGGCCAGATCGATGCACAAGGTAAGCCTATTGGTGAAAATATTTTAAATTATAAGAAGCGCTGTGTAGACAGCCCCACTCCACTACATAACGCTACCCCAGATAAAGATGGATCAGATTCAGATTTAGTAACCGATTGTACAGACAACACGCCATTAGCTGGTGAAACCCAGGGTGCACTAGATGCCTACGCCTATATAATGCCTGACAAAAACCAAAAGCAATCGTGGTTTGCTCGTAATTTTGGTACCCAAAAAGCTTATGCCGATGCAGCTACTACCGATCTTTCGCGACTCGTAAGCGCACGTGAAAGTTACGCATATTACCTAGGTGTACAACAGGAAGCCAAAGATTTTGCCAACGAAGTAAACGGATACCCTAACGATAAAACGACACCAGCTACCCTTGCGACTTCACCGACGACAAGTGCGCCTTCTACACCTACCGATACAGGTGCCGGCGTAAATATACCAGGTCAGAACACCGATAAAATGAGTTGTCCAGTAAGCTCAACAATAAAAGATATGGGCGTTAATCCGCTTGGTAAGGCCTATTTAGGTGGCACTTCTTATGACATCAGGCTTTGCGGCGTACAAGGCGTAAATATAAACGCAATAGCGGCTAAACGTTTTGATGATTTATTTACGGCGATGGGGGCGGCTGGCTTTAATGTAAAAGGTACATTTGGATTTAGAGATATGGCGGGGCAGATTTCTGGCTATAGTGAGGGTAGGGGCTCGGGTACATTTGCTAAACCTGGCTATTCAAATCACCAGTTCGGAACTGCAGCCGACATAGTTTGTAGTGGCGCTGGTGGCAGCGGCAAATACACAGCCGGTAATGGAAGAGGACGCGATACATTCTTGGCGGGCGTGTCGGCCTACCCATGCCTTGATTGGGTACATAAAAATTCTGTTAACTATGGCCTTTTACTACAATGTGATGGGACAGGAGCGGGTGGCGGTGAAATAAGAGCATCCAGTGGTGGATGTGAATGGTGGCACCTTTCGCCCACGGGAGGATAATAAATATGCATAATATATATACAATTATCAAAAATAATCATTTTTTTAAGCCACTCTTGAAAACGGCTATAATCTTGTTTTTTCTTTTTAATGCGTATCAAATATTGTTTTACGGCCACATAAAAGCAAGTGCGCAGCGTACAGACTGCGTGGTTTTAGTTGATGGCACAAATCTCGCGAATGGCGATAGCATAAAGGTTCGGCCAGGTAAGCACATAATTAATACGAGTGGACTAAAAGCAAAGCAAAGCAATAATAAAATATTTATTTTTCCACTTTTTACTAAAACTATCGACTGCCCGAGTACCGTGCTAGATAAAACTGCAATTATTACAATGACATTAGGTAGCCTTAATCCGGGACAGACAATTTTAAGCCAGGAGTTCTTTAAGGATGATTCGTGGTTTGTGGCTTATTTAGCGGAAAATACCAAAGTGCCCAAAAGAATTATTGGGGCGTATTCTAATACCGGATGGAGTGTCATATCAGAAGATAAACGGGCGAGCATGCCTGTACAAGTGCAGCGCTTTTTAGAAAACGAGGACACTAATGAGTAAATTAAAACGGCTGGCAATGTTACTATTTTTAGGCCTATTAGTATTCATGAATACGCCTGTAGTCTTTGCTGCAACGAATAACTTTACAGAAGCCGAGATAAGAAGTAGGCGCTTATATTATCTAGGTGGAGGCAATGTTGCGCCACCAGCACCCATTACAGCAGACAACTGCAGCGCAAGTCCTGCCGCACCGACTGTTGCTGGAAAAGTATATATGCTTGGCGATTCAATCACTCAGGGCAGCGAAGGTCAATTAAAAAGCGCACTCACGGCAAAAGGATTTAGTCAGGTAGTTTTAGACGGCATCGCATCGCGTAAGTTATCAAGTGGGGGCTCGCAGTTAGATGGCCAAACTATATTAGAAAATAGTACCGTAGCAGTTAAGGATGCTACGACGATCATAATTGCACTGGGCACAAATAACGGAGTCACAGCCGAAAGTATTAAAAAAGCTATTAACGTAGTAAAACCCGATCCAAAAATTGCTAGTCCAAAAGTTTTTTGGGTTAATTTTGGCGTAAATAACAAGGTACGCAGCAATCCGCCGGGGCCCCTAGATTTTACCGCCTCTAACGCTGCGCTTGACGGCAATAGCACACTCGGATATACAGTGATCAATTGGAATATTGTCGTTACAGCTCATCCTGAGTATATAGATCCAGACCCAGTTACAGGCCTTGGTGTACACCCAGCCAGTGGTGCAGGTAAACAAGCTTTCGCCGACACTGTAGCTAATGCAGTTGCTGGCGCACCGGCAAGTACGTGTGGCGCAGGCGCTCTTACGGGCGATGCGGCACAAAAAGCAGCCTATTTATTTTTTGTCCGTAAGGGTCTTGCTCCGTTCCAGTCAGCGGCAATCGTAGGTAATATGATTGGTGAATCTGGGGTAAATCCAAGAAGAGTAGAGGGTACTTATTTTAATGATAAACACCCGTGCCACAGGAAAACTCTTGGCTACCCAAAAGAAATGGACACACCCCCCACTGATAATGTTTTTGGCTCGGCAACCACTTGCGCGGGGTATGCAGGCAAGCCAACTGAAAATGTACAGCCGGGTTACGGAATCGTACAGTGGTCGGGCGGGCGACGTCAAAACCTTATTACATTTGCAGCTGCAGATCCACTTAATAAAAAGAGTCCGAGCGATCTAAATCTGCAGTTCGAATTTGTTTGGCAGGAGTTAACTACAAGTTATAATGCCCGTGTTTATTTACCCTTGCAGGCGTCGACAACAATTGAGGCGGCAGTAGATATATGGGTGAGGAAGTTTGAAGTACCGGGAAACCCAGACGGAGCAATAAAGAGTCGTATTCCACTTGCAAATGGCGTGCTTGTTAATTATGGGTCTACTTCAGCCGCTGCGAGTAGCAACTAATGCGGTTTAATAATCGTCGGCTGCTTTTGCGTTTTACAATTATATGTCTGCTATTAATGGCAACGATTGGTACTGCGTATTGGGTGCAGGGACATGGCTTTATAGAAGTGGACCCGTCGAGCGATACAGATACTTCGTACACACTTTTAAATCAAAAAACGAATGCATCAACGACCGTGTTTACAAAGTCTGGGATATTTAAAAAAATCGTTGCAAAAGGCACTTATGAAATTATTGTTGGTGCAGGTGACAGCAATTACTTTGGTATGGCTACCACGAAGGGATTTATGCAAAGTACAAAAGTAAAAAGTAGCCTGACCCAAGAAAGTGTAAGGCGATTTGTCGGAAATAACCCAGCAGAATGTATGGGCTATACCGGGTCTGCACTCGTGTCTTATGGGTGCAATTCTGATTATAGCCACCTTACGACACATGTACCCGCTACGGCCGTCACACCAACATATGCATCTGTCGATCAAAAGTCTGGAACCCGTGGCAGTGTAGAGGGTATCGTGCAGACAACTGAGGGGACTATTGTACTAATCAATGTCTTGAAAACCCCACAGAATTACGCATTTCACGGTGTATACCGCTTGGATGGTGGAGCACGAGGCCCGGCTATTCCAACGCTCCTGTCACGGCCTCTCGACCTTATCCCTGACACGAGCTATACAATAAAAGCATACAAGACTGGCTTTATAGTCTACGATTCAAATCTTGAGTATGTGTACTACTACGCATCGAGTACGGCTAGCCCGGCCCAACTTAAAATGACTAAACCAACACAGGGTGGAATTGTTATGAACTCGCTCGAGCCCTCTAATGACTCAATCGCAATCACTTATGGAAACGGTCCAAAATCAACAGCCAAAAGAACTCTGATGACTGTTCAAAAAAACGAAGAACAACTAAGCTACACCTTTAACGAACCATACTCAAAAGGATATGTCTGCGATTCGAATAAATTATGTATGTTACAAAATCAAAGACTAGATATATATGAATACTCGGGTCAAACTACGAAAAAGCTGTACAGTATTAATAATGTTAAAGCGGTATTGCCCGTTAACAAACAATTTTTTATTGCCACGAATAGCGGTATTCTTGCACTTAATATAGATAAGCAAACAGGGCATTTTATTTACAGCTACGGTGTTTACAGTTTTGCGAGTATGAATATAACCCCTAATGGGTTTGTTTTAAAGATAAAAGCGCCAGACCAAACCTCAGCTGCATTACTATTCGACGGTACTCATGGGGACACTAGTATAGATAAGTTAGTTGAAGGGCTTAAGGCGGGTCCCGTGAAATCTATTTCGGTATACGACAAGTATATTTATATTGTTCCAGATGTTGGTGGTATAGTTCAAAATACAAACGATAATGGATTTGGATTTGACCCCGCAAAAGTTGCCGCTACCGCCACACAGATAAACCAGCTCATAGATAAATCCGGCATAGATAAAAACAAATATACTATTGTTAATACCGCACTTTAGTTAGGCGCTAGTGGAATAACGTTGGCTGTCTCCATAAAATGCTCGATCACTACATCGGCATCGGTAGTGGTTATGAAGGTTTGGTAGCTTTTGAGGGCACTGGCCAGGGCACGTCGGCGGTGGCCGTCGAGCTCGCTAAAGACGTCATCTAGTAGCAGCAGCGGTTTTTTGCCCGTGGCACGTTCAAGTTCCTTAAGTTCTAATATTTTTAGCGCCAGCAGTAGGCTGCGTGTCTCACCGCGCGACGCTGCGGTGCGGGCGTCGTGCCCCCGCAGAGACACCACAAAATCATCACGGTGCGGGCCAAAACCCGTAAAGCCGCGGTCCATATCTTTATCATGATTATTCGTAAGAGTCGCTAGCAGCGACGTGGTGTAATCGGCCGACGTACTGCCGGTAGCGTACTGTACGGTGACTGGTTCGTTTTTGCCGGCAATGGCGTTATATTGCTGCGCTATACCGTCGTTCATAGCCTGTAGTAACGCTACCCGCGCGTCATGAATATATCCACCCAGTTCGCTTAGTCGCAAATCCCACACAAACAGTTCTTCTTTTTTACGCGAAACGTACAGACGCTTTAGTAAACTATTGCGTTGTGAAAGCACGCGGCGGTAATTTTTGAGCTGGATACCGTACCCCTGTTTACTGGCCGTCAGAATATCGTCCACAAATTCCCGGCGCAGTGTCGGTTCGCCTACCAGCATACTCATGTGTTGGGGCTCGAACAAAACGACCGGCAACCGCTGTTGATCACTTAGGCGAATGCGCGGCAGGTCATTTAAAATAAAGCTTTTGTTTATGCGGCCATCTGGTGCAACTTGCAGTTTTACCGTGCGACTTTCTTGCCCCACATAAACGCCGTCCAGCCGCGCCCACGCCGACCCAAAGGTTATAAGGTCTTGTTCTTGCCCCTTGTATGACGACCCGCGCGACAACACCAGCAGCGCCTCTATAAGCGAAGTTTTACCGCTGGCATTAGGGCCAACAATAATATTAACGCTAGGTTCAAATTCGAACTGAGCATCTGAATAACTACGAAAATTTTGTAACCGTAAAGACTGAATCATTATACTAAGTATATAGGAGATGAGAAGGGTTGTGTGTACGCTTGTTTAGGGGTTGCGGAGTCGCTAAAATATGTGAGCTAAAAAAGCACACTAGAATAGTGCAGTTTGGGATGAAGAACGAGCACCGAAGCGGAATCGTACCAAAGGTACGATGAGCATCGGAGCCGCAGTTATTCGCCCAAAGTGTGCATTTTATGTGCTTTTTAAAATCTAGCTTTTTACGGGCATAACAACGTGCGTATAATCTTTATGCTCCGGATCACGCAAAACAACCGCATCAAGTTTACCATTAATACACAAATTAACACTGTCACCCGAAAGCACATTCAGGGCGTCGAGCAAATAACGTGAATTTAGCGTGACGTCGCCAGAACCTTCGATCTGGGCTTCGGCACGAGCCGTGTTTTCACCCAGCTGCGAGGCAACCGAGCGGATACTGAGGGCTTTAGCGGCTTCGTCGAGTTTGATAGTGACGCTGCCGGCCGATTCACGGGCAAACAGGCTAGAAACCTTGGTAATGTTGGCAAAATCGGCTTTTTTTACAAGCGCCGTCGTTTGGAACGTCGCCGGGATAAGTTTGCGGTAATCTGGGTAATTACCGTCGATTAGCCGCGTCACCAGTTCGACATCGCCGGCCATAAAACGCACTTGTTGGTCGTCATAAGTCATCACCACATCGGTAGAATCATCTTGTAATACACGCAGTACGTCTTGTAGTGAAGCGGCCGGAATTAATAAATTAACCGACTCGCTAGTTTTTTGGACCAGCTTTTCGGCCAAACGATAGCTGTCAGTCGCAACAATATACAAAAAGCCTTCGTGGGTATGCATATACACACCGGTCAGCACCGGGCGGGCGTCGTCACTACTGGCCGCGCCAACCACTTGTTGCAGGCTCTTTTTTAGTATTCCCGCCGGTATAGTCAGGCTTTTACCGTCTTTTAAGGCCGGCATAACAGGGTACTCTTCGGCCGACATGCCGTTTATGACCGAATCGTACTGGTCGGTGACTATAAGTAGTTTATTTTCGGACAGTTCAAGCGTAATCACGCCGTGTGGAATATTGTTTACCAGGTCGGTTAGCAAACGGGCAGGGATAGTTATGGAGCCTTCGGAGCTTACTTTGGCGCCAATCGTTTCGGTCATGGCAACTTCAAGGTTAGTCGCAGCAATCCGCAAACGGTTATCGACGGTTGTTAATAGAACATTCGAAAGTATAGGCAGAGTATTGCGTCCTGAGGCGATACGGCCGACTGTTGCTAATGCGCGGCTGAGGTTTTCTTGGGTGACTTGAAGTTTCATGAAAGTTCTCCACTTAGGTATGTATTAATTAGTTTAAGTTTAATAAGTTGCTGTTTATTATAGGGGGTGTGGATAGTGGGTATAACCGTAGCTGTGCCAGATGAAAAGCTGTCAAAAAAGCTGTGTACATAACTGCCGGTAGCCGGCGTACAAAACGTGCATAAAGTGCCGGTTATGCACTGGCCACTATTTGACGTGGTGGCTTGGCTTAGGGTTGTGCACCGGTTATCCCTGTCCTGTGCACAATTTGTCCTCAGGTTATTAGGCATATAACTTCTCCTTTATTTCAATTATATGCTGTCGTATGTGTGGATCGGTTATCATCTCTTTTTCGATCTTTTCGACAGAATGAATGGCGGTGGTGTGGTCTTTGCGGCCTAGCTCATGGGCGATTTTAGGAAAACTGAGATGTAGTTCGCTGCGCAAAATATACATGGCAACTTGGCGCGGCACTACAATGTCTTTATCGCGCTTTGGCCCCACAATGTCGTCGAGTAATATCTGAAAATGGCGGGCAGTTTTGTCGATAATCTGGCGGGCGCTAAGGTGTTTTGGGCGTTTTTTGTCGTTACTAAACAAGCTGGTGGTGACGGTAATATCGGGTGGCAAGCCACGCATTTCGCAGTAAGCCAGCAGTTGGTTCAAAACGCCTTCAAGCTCGCGGATGTTGGTGGTGACGTAATTTGCCAAAAATTCGACTACCGGTGCGTCCAGTTCGGTGTCGTGTTGGCTGGCTTTGGTTTGCACAATGGCACAGCGCGTTTCAAAGTCGGGAATTTGCATATCGATTGACATACCCCAGGCAAAGCGGCTGCGCAAACGTTCTTCGAGTGTTGGGATATCGCTGGGTGGCTTGTCGCCACTAATAATAATCTGCTTGTTGGCTTGGTGCAGAGCGTTAAAAGTATGGAAAAATTCTTCCTGGGTTTTTTCTTTGCCGGCAATAAACTGAATATCGTCAATAATAAGCACGTCGGCGCTTCGGTAATAACCGGCAAAGTCGGTGTTCTTTTTGTAACGGATAGCGTCCAAAAACTCTTGCACAAACTGTTCGCTGGATAAGTATATGACATGCGCACTGGGGTTGTTGTGGACAATGGCGTTGCCAACGGCTTGCACTAGATGGGTTTTGCCTATACCAACGCCGCCGTAAATAAACAGCGGGTTGTATTTGGTGCCGGGGCTGGTGGCAATAGATTGGCAGGCGGCATAGGCGAGTTCGTTGCCCGAGCCAACAATAAAGTTATCAAAGGTGTATTTTTCATTTAAGCCTTGGCGGTAGGCGTGGGTGAGGCCGCTTTGGCGGGTGAGGGCACCCTGTTTTTTATTACTTGGTGCGACCTGCACGGCATCGTCTTCGAGGCGTTGATTGGTGGTACTGGTATGGATTTTGAAATCGATGCGCGTGGATGACACGCCGTTTTTGGCCAGGATATCGCGAATAGTGTCGGCAAATTTACGTTCGAGTTGTTGTTTTATGAAGACATTCGGAACGCCAATAACGGTGAGTGATTCGTCGCTGCGCAGTAGCTGCGTGTTCTTGAACCAGGTCACAAAGCTGCCGCGTGAAACCGTTAGTTCGATCTCACCTAGGACCGCTTGCCAGACGTTTGTATTCTGCACACCCGTACTCCCCATAATTATTTGTTTGACCGCACCTTTAAAATATAGTCCAATTAGGCAAAGTTTTCCACAGTCTTTTGTACAACTAGCCAGAAACTATTAAAAAGCCATACCAAAAGAGGTGAGTTGTCCACAGTAAAAATGTTCATCTGTAAAACTGTGGATAGTTTTGGTAAAACAGTGGATAAACAGGCCCGTTTCTGTGCGTATACATTGTGAAAATAACGCAAATTTGCGGTTTGTTTAATTTTTGACTGCAGTTTCCAGCCTAGGCCGCCCCGGCTTTAAGCCGGCAGTGCTGCGTGGGCTAGCTACCAGTTTGCCTAGTCTTTTTTTGACCCAAGGAGTAATTCATGTTATTATTAATGCAATATGCCAAAACGAACCTACCAACCCAAGAAGAGAAAACGCGCTAAAATGAGTGGCTTTATGAAGCGTATGGCTTCAAAAGCAGGCCGCAATCTTATTAAACGCCGTCGCAATAAGGGCCGCGTTTCAATCACAAACTAGATTTTAAAATACCCTATATAGGCCGATAGCTGGTAATCTAGGTGTATGCTTGCACTCAAAAACCGCTTTCATGGCCATAACTCGCTGCGACCCCTGTATCAAAAAGGCCAGTCGGTGTATTCGGCCAACTTGAAACTGCTGCATGCCCCAGCGCGCGGTAAGCAGTACAGGGTAGCGGTGGTGGTATCTAAAAAGGTGCACAAATCTGCCGTGGTGCGCAACCGAATCCGCCGCCGTATCTATGAACTGGTGCGGCATATTATGCAGGACGCCCGCGAACCGCACGACCTTATTTTTGTCGTCCAAAACCAAGCGCCGCAGACCGTTCCGTACGACATATTACAAAACGAACTGAACCAGTTATTGAAAAAAGTTCCCAATATGTTATAAACATACTACACCTCTTGTGATATAGTAGGGATAAGGAGCTACTTTTAATGTTTGCATCACTGTTTACGACCCTATTTGTGCAACCAATTTTTAACCTTTTGGTGTTTATCTATGCCGTTATTCCGGGCCACAACTTTGGCTTGGCGATTATTCTGTTTACGGTAATTGTACGCTACATAATGTACCCGCTGGTAAAAAAGCAGTTGTTACACACCCAGGCTATGCGCAGTATGCAGCCCGAACTAAAACGGATCAAAAAAGAAGCGGCTGGTGACCGCCAAAAAGAATCTGCCCTGACGATGGAGCTGTATAAAGAACGCAAGATTAATCCACTGGCCTCACTTGGCCTGATTGCCGTCCAAATACCTCTGTTTTTAGCACTGTTTGCCGGCCTGCGTAAAATTGTTGCCAACCCCCAAGCCATGGTCGACTTTTCGTATTCATGGGTACGTAATTTGTCATGGATGAAGCAGCTTGGCAGCAACATACATCTGTTTGATAATTCACTATTCGGCATTGTTGACTTGGGCCGCAAGGCACTTGAAGCAAAGGGCGCGATATATATTCCGGCTATGATTATTGTGGTGGCCAGTTCGGTTACGCAGTATTTTCAGATCAAGCAGACTAGCCCGACCGATAAAGATTCACGCAAACTGCGCCAAATATTGAAAGACGCTGGCACCGGGAAAACAGCCGACCAAACAGAGGTAAACGCGGCGCTTGGCCGCAATATGAGCTATGTCTTTCCGTTTTTGATTTTTATGTTGACCGTCAGCTTTGCGGCTGCACTTTCGTTG
>JAYUBM010000106.1:0-1370 GCA_043740875.1 bacterium
GTTGTAGCTACGCTCTTATTAATTAAAACACTTCATAAGCAAAACCTTAGTAACGTAGAAGTCATAAAAAACAAAATATCGAAACACATTGTATTGCCAAAAGACGAACAGCCGGCACTTTTAACAATAACTGACAAAAACAAATTAGCCACTCCGTTTTTGAAACAGGCCGAAAACGGTGACAAAATGTTAGTATACCAAACTGCTAAAAAAGTTATTTTATACCGGCCGTCTATAGACCGTATAATTGATAGTGGACCCGTGTCGATTGCATCACCGGCAAGTCCCTAGATTAGTAAGCCTTAAGTATCTGTAGCTGGGAGATCATCTATTTCGGCGCTTAATCTTTGCATACTTCCTATGTAAATCCGCCGCTTATTATTCGAAACTAAATCTTTGTCACGCAGCTTTTCGAACTCACGGGTGACCGTACCTCTAGTAAGGTTAATAGTGTTAGCTATAAGTTTGTGGGTAAAAACGGAATCCAAAAACGCTGTATCTCCTTGTTTGTGACCATACTGTTTTGCCAAAAAGTGGAGGCAATGAACAAGTTTAAAATAAGCACCTTTGTGGGATAAGTTTTCGATTCTTTGCACACTGACAAAAAAACGTTCACCCATTATCTGTAAAATAGCAGTGGTAACGTTAATATCGTTTTTCACTTTTGCCGCTAGTTGTTCTTCAGGAATTTCTAAAATTTTAGCAGTGCCTAAAGCCTCGAAAAATATTTTCTTATAACGATAGCCAGTGTGATTATTTGCCAGCGAAACAATAGGAAATATATCATTTCGCCCTAATATCATTAGTATAAGCTCTTCTCCATCATCATTTATGGTGTAGCATTTTACATAGCCATATTTAATAAAGTAAACACTTGGTACTTTTTCATGGCTTAGACGGCTTATAACGCTGCCATTACTATAGGTTGTAAGCAAAGAATTTTCGAATAATTGAAATAGTGAATTCACAAAACCTCTAAAGAACATGCTACTGATCTTACGACCTAGCTTTATTTTATATACAAGCCTTCACTATATATAACTGGTATTTATTTGTCAGTATTATAGGTTACTCTAATCATGTTTAGGTACTATTTGATACACTCGACTTGTGACGCTCTGCAGGAATAGTTCTTGAAATTAATCTTAAGTGTTATGCTGATAAGAAGTTAAAGGGGTATATTATTATGGATCAAACAGATCAAAAGAATAAACTGCGTATTTCGGCCGATTATCGGATAATTTCGGCCATTTTATTGGTTGCCCTAATTATTATGCTTATGCTATGGAAACCATGGGTTACGCATGCTTCGGGACGTAAGATAACTGTTGCTGGCAGTGCCACTATAAAAGCGGTACCAAACGAATACC
>JAYUBM010000107.1:0-4754 GCA_043740875.1 bacterium
AGCCCTAACGTAACGGCTGCACCAGTTGTTAGCGCGCCTGTGATCGTACCCCGTCCCACAATGGTGTCACATAGCCAATACGGTAAGCCAAACGCTGACCCTACCAAGCAAGACATCTGGTGTGGCTATATACTCAGCGACGGCACAACGGCCGAAACGTTTATTACCACCGCACCCGTCAACACCTCGCCTAGTGCTAAGTGGACGATTGATTGCCCTGACTACTAGTGAAAAAAGACATGAGGTATTTAGGTGTTGCCCTTATTATCATGGGGTTACTATGCTACGTTATTAGCTCACGCTGGGTGGCCTTTCTAGGACTATGTTACGGCTTTGGCCTGTACGTTGCCGGACGGCCGCGCCTGTAATGTAACTTTCTTTACATACCGCCTTTTATCCCTGCGTTATTGTTGGCCTATGAAACGAACACTCAAAGGTCACAAACGTATAAACGCTCGCACACGATATATGATTCGCCTTGAACACCCTAACTGGTTTTAGGCTATCACCATAACATACTTGCAAATATGGCACTAATATGCTATTATGTAATAGCTATGGAACAAAACACAAACATATTATTAATCACCCGTAACTCAAAAGTAGATCAACTGGCTATGCTACGGCAGCACCTACGGGCATTTACAGCCCGTACTGCACGTGATATAGGCAAATGTGTAGTTAGAACGCTCGACGACATGGAACACAGCCGTATACAGGCCGAGGAACGGTTTGAGTTGCGTTTGCGTGAACGCCGTGCGGCACGTTATAACTAAGGCGTGTCTATGCAACGCGTGCGGCACATTAAGCGGTATCGGCGCAATTCCTATTAAATTGTAGATCGATAAGACGTCGCGACACAGTAGAAGAAGACATCCTGGCATGGGGTGTCTTTTTCGTTTATGCACAGCTTATACACAACTGGGGATAAGTTGGGGTTTTATTCTATGTGGTGGTAGTGCTATGCTACAAGGTAACAAGGTTCTATATTCTCGCGATTGTAGCCCCTTGTTCCAATTAAATAAACTTGGGTGTAGACGCGTCAACGTTTATCTGGTAATATACTAACTAGCGAGAGTATAGACCAGAAAAACACCCGACAGAAGGGTGTTTTTCTTTTTATGGATACAGGCTGGGTAAAACTACACCGTAAGCTTCTTGGCAATGAGATCTTTCGGCACGACAAAACGGCCAAGCTATTATTTATCGATCTTTTACTAACCGTTGATCGCCGATATGGTAGCTACACAACGGGTCGTTATATGCTTGGCAAGCTTACTGATTTAAACCCAAATACCGCGTACAAAGCGTTGTTAAGATTACAAAAAGCCAAAATGGTAACACTAGCGAGTACCAACAGATATACCCTTATTACTATCTGTAAATGGAAAGAATATCAGGGTGACGGTACCAGCTCCGGTAACAACAATGTACCAGCAAAGTACCAGCAAAGTACCACTAAACAAGAAGCTACTAACGTAGCTAAAGAAATTAAAGAAGTTAAGAAAGCTACTATTCTTGTCGACCCGCCCGAGGCGGTTAGACGGGTGTTCGAGGAATATTTAAAATGCTTTAATAAAAACCCGAATACCAATAAGCTTTCCCCGGCCCGACGCACAAGGATTCAATTACGGCTGAAAGACGCAGGGTTAGACATGGTATTACGGGCAATTCAAAGCACTGCCCAAAGCCCCCACCATACTGGCGATAATGACCGAGGCTGGAAAGCTGACCTTGATTTTATTATCAGGAGTTACGAGCAAGTGGAACGGCTGGCAGGGTTACACGAACGGCAGGAGATTGATAAAAAACAAAGTTTAAAGGAGGCGCTAGCACATGCACGATGGTAGTTCAATACAAGCTGAATGGGTAACTGCCCTGTATAGCGGTGAGGCAGCAAAAAAAGTGATTGCCCTAGCAAGCGATAGTGTGGGCTATCAACTGCTTGACTCGAACAACAACAAACTAAACCCCAGCGCCCTAGTAGCATTTCGACGGATTATCGACGGCCCACTGCCCGACTATCTTGACCGTGTTACCGACCCCGTTAAGATCATGGAACTAGAGCGAAAACGCATAGAGACTTCTGGCATGCGAGCCAGTAAAGGGGGTGATGTAATATGAACAATGACACCCCGACCCTGTACGCTGATTTCCTTCGGGCGCAACGGTTATTTTACGATGCTATTGTGGCTCACTGCGAAGGGAAAGAAGCGTATTTAAAAATAACTAGCCCGCCTATCTCCTACAAGGAGTACATGAAGCTACAGGAACTGCAAAGCGATGCGCACGACGCTATGCGCAAAGCTAAAGAGTTGTGGATAAATGCCGAAGGTGGCCCAACCATGACTCTTGCCGATCTCGCTGTACTGTGCCGTAAAGCGCAAACAACAATGCCCAAATTACCAAACTATAGCTGGCACAAGGAGGCCACGACAAAATGAACACGACCCTTACCCTACAGGAACTCATGAACCAAGCCCGCAAACTACCAAACGGGCTACTACGCAACAAACTGGTATCGCGCCTAGAGGACGCTAAAATTGTGTCCGAGTTGATGGACTACCAGACGGGCGAACGCTATGGCGTTAATAGCGACTTGCCAGTTTGCACTTGCCCACAGGGTGCCCGTGATACAAGCTGTGCGGTACACGGCGGGGCAAACTAATGGCGGGCACAGAGCTGGGCGGTATAAAGGCGGCAATGAAAAACAAGCGGCTATACGGCGATGATTCTTACCGTGAAATCGGGGCAATGGGCGGCAAGCTTGGGCATACCGGCGGCTTTTACGCTGACCGTAACAGGGCGAGTTTAGCGGGCAAACTAGGTGGCATGATTAGCCGCCGGGGTATGCAGAAACTTACCCCCCGCCAGAACAAGCAAAAGCGCTCGGAGTTTCACAAGACCTACAGGCACCTGCTAAAAATACAAGCCGCTGCTAACAAGGAACGACAGTTGGCAAAGCTCAGTGCTTAGTGTTATGCTTTGGACAAATGGAACCGCCACAAATTGTCACAGTTCAAAAAAACGTCACGCCTAAAATACTTGCACCTGTGGCTTACGAAGATTTAAACCATGTCCAGCGGGCGTATGTGGACTACAAGGCTGTTAGCGGTATCGTGACCGATGACGATGGTATACGCAAAATGCCCGTCGAGGAACTTGCTAGACAGCTCGGGTGTGATCGTAAAACGGTCTACCGTAACCGTGATATGGTGCCGAACTTTTGGGATTTAGTGGGCGCACGCAATAAGCAAATTGGCAACCAAGAACGCTTAGCTAAAATGCAAGAAGTGTGGTACTTGAAAGCAATCGGTAGTGGGCCGCAAGCGTTTAATTACTTCCAGCTCTGGCAGGCAAACTTTAACCCAAACTTTCGTATGCCCACCGAAAAAATCGAGCATGATTACGGCAATGGCGTATTAGATCTCATATCAAAAGCACGTAAAATAATCGATGCCGAGGTGATTAATGCCGACCCAAGCAGCACCGATAACGCTTGAACAAGCCCAAGAGTTAATAGCTTTTTATGCCAATGGCCGACAGGTTGAATTTGTACAGGACGTGTTAGGCAGCACGCCGTGGAGTGTACAGCAGGAAATTATTAGCGCCGTGTTTACGCATAGCATTGTGGCGGTGGCATCCTGTAACGCATCAGGCAAATCAGACCTTGCCGGTGATGTAGCACTAGCCTTTTTAAGCCTTAACCCACACTCGATTGTTATTACTACCGCACCCACCGGCCGACAGGTTAAGAACGTGCTATGGCGCTATATCCGCAGCAAGTATGCCCGTGCGCCTATTAAATTATCTAAGAAAGTTTGTAACCAGATTGGCCTAGACCTTGCCGACGACTGGTTTGCCATCGGGCTATCGACCAACGACGCCGAGAAGTTTTTTGGCTACCACGCCGACGATATTTTAGTCATAGTCGATGAGGCTAGCGGTGTTGAGGAGGCTATTTATGTGGGTGTTGACGCCGTTACACCAAACTTAAACGCCCATGTGCTGATGATCGGCAACCCAACAAATACCGTCGGCCGTTTTGCCGAGGCGTTCAAAGACCCGTTAGTTAAAAAGTTTTCGATTAGCGCTTTTGATACGCCGAACTTCACGGCCAATAATATTAATACCCCTGATGATCTAGTAACGCTATTTACCCCACCCGAGGGCGTTGACCCAATAGACCATTTACGGCAGGTTGAGACTAGTTTACTCTCGCCTATCCCGGCGCTTATATCGCCCGCTAAAGCCTATCGGCGTTACTTGCAATGGGGTATGGACAGCCCGATGTGGGAAGCGCTGATTATGGGGCAATTCCCTAGCCAAGCCGATAACATGCTTATCCCCTTGTACTTAATCGAGCAGTCGATGAGTCCTGAATACCGAGAGGAACACGGCTGGCAAATAGCGCATGGCCCGACCGAGTACGGCGTGGATGTGGCCCGCTTTGGCTCAGATAAAACAGCGGTAGTAACGCGCCGAGGTGGACATGTTGACCCGATTATTACATGGGGACACCTCGATACTGTACAATCTAGCGAGCGCATTATAAACACCATTAACCCCGAGGAGTGGAACACCACAATCAAGGTGGACGATACGGGTCTGGGTGGTGGCGTTACCGATCAACTATCGCGCCGTCGTGACCGTATAGGCGAGACGGACACACAGGGCAACACCCTACCGCCCTACCGCTATAGCGTTGTACCGATTAACTTCGGCGCGGCCAGTAGCAAGCCTGAGAAGTTTTA
>JAYUBM010000108.1:0-1359 GCA_043740875.1 bacterium
GCACCTGTTGCTAGCCTGATACGGGTCGATACATATGATTTATATATCAAATAAGCAATCAAACCGAACAAAACAGTTGCCCTTACGACATGCCCGCTAGGAAAACTGTAACTATTTTCTTCAAACAGGCTTAGTACGCGGTCAGGGCGCATTCGCCCAACAAGGTGTTTTATAACGTAAGTAACCGACTCTTCCCCCGCCGATACAAATATAAAAAATATAGCTAATAGGCGTTGGTGTTTGCGCCATAATACAGCAGCAGCAGTTATCGTAAGTAAAATCGCCGCTTCGGTGTTAGCAAGCATAGTGATGGTTCTAAAAATGGTGTCTTGCAGGGGTGTGCGAATATTTGGTATCTGATTTAATATCCGCGTATCAATGTTTGTAAATGAGCCTTTAGACTTAACAGTAATAAGTATGCTTACAAAGTTAGCAAGTAAAAATCCAGCTATTATTAGGGTAACCGTTAACCTCAGGCCAAATGGGGTACGCCTTTTTAACCGGCCAATTAGCCATTTATAAATCGGGGACTTGGATTTACTGACTTTTTTAACGTAGTCATTTTTGGCTAACCCACCTAATACCGACAACCCCAGCGACTTGATGATATTTTGAGTAGAGGCAAGTGAACGTATAACAGCGTATAAACACATACTTATAAGCATAATTTCAACCAGCAAAGCAAAAAAGAATAATGGCGGAGAACCAAATATGCTCAATGCCCTGACGGCATAAACGTTCAACAGTGATAAAAGTAACGAGGTTATGGCAAGTATGATGTACATGGTAGGTTTGCGAGTTATTTTCATATTGCTAAGCATACCAGATATAACCTTTATTGGGGCTGATTGCTATGAGGGTTTGAGGCTTAAACCGCAAATCGATAAACTGGCAATCGAACTGGCAGGCTTTCACGACTGGTTTTATTTGGGCCGCAACGCCCTGTACCCAATCGCACTCGAGGGTGCGCTTAAAATTACCGAGGTGTCGTATGTACACGCCCAAGGCATTCCGACTGGCGAAATGAAACATGGGGCGATTGCACTGGTGAACAAAGACCATATTTCGGTGCTATTACTGCCCGAAGACGAACTGCTGTATGAAAAGGGCCTGTCGGCACTTGAAGAGCTCAAGGCTCGTCATGGCCGTGTTTTGACCATTATACCCGCCCCAAACCAAAAGGCAGTGATTACCACCTGCAAGTTGCCCACGTAGGCGATTACGTTGATGGACTGGCTACTTCATTAACACCATACGTCTTAGTAAACGTGCGACGATGCTGCCAGTTCGCCTATTCGACGTAACTAACCTTTACCAGACTGGCTGAATCTACGTCATAGTTTACGCCAGAGGCATTAA
>JAYUBM010000109.1:0-1352 GCA_043740875.1 bacterium
CGGACCTTTGATATATGCAAAACGGCTACCGGCAATCTTTGCAGCACGATCTTTGTCGATTAAGTCTCGGGATTCAGCAATTTGCCAATGAGATTTAATTTCAAAATCAAAAGTAGGTATTTCACCCCAGGTTTTAACTACTTTATTCTCTTCTTCACTAGAACCTATAGGTACGTCATCTGCCGGCATATTCGGAACAGACTTCAACATCTTAATAAGCGCCATCTCGGCCACTTGTAAATAGCCTTCACGCTCGGCAAGTTCGATTTTTAGCTGCTTCCCTTCGGCGATATCCTGCTCAGATGGTTTACCGCCCTTCATACGCCCCGAAATTTCGTTACGTTTGGCGCGCAAGGCTTCGACCTGGCCGACAAGTTCACGGTATTCTGTGTCGAGCTGCAGCAGCTTAGTTACATCAACCGGATAGCCTTTTTGAGCGGACTTTTCGGCTACTAGTTCAGCATTCTGGCGGATAAATTCAATATCAATCATACCTACAGTATAGCCCGCACGGTGTTATTTTACGAACAGACTTATTTATTGTTTTTTTGTATGGCAGCAAGGGTCAGCTGTGTGCGCGACCGGGCATAGGCGCAAAAGTCGCATTCCCCACCCATAGCCGCCATGCCGACCGGCGGCATTGTGTCGCTATCCATGCACTGCTTCATCTTTATAAGCGTTGGCTCTATCCAGGCATCGCTGCCGGTGTATGGAATCAATTTTGTCGTAAAGTCGAGCTTGTCATAAAAACCATCGGCATCAATACGGCCGTTGGTATATACAAAATAACCTGTGTCGCTTACCTGAAAACCATTGGCGCGCAATAGCCACTGATACACTTCAAGCTGCCGTTTGTAACTGATTTGCCATTCGCTGTCGATTGTTACTTCCTTGTCCTTCGACGTTGCTTTGTAATCTACAACTATGAGCTGGCCATCGGCGTCAACCCACACATCATCAACACCCCCAAATACGTGTAAATTAGTAGCTTTATTTACGCTTACTATGCCCGTAAAAGTGTAGCGCCACGTTTCAAGCTCATCGTGCTGCAGTGGCACTGCTTTTACACCGCCAGCAGTCATAATAGGATGTGGTTTTTTGGCTTTTCGGTAGGTATCAAATTCTTTTTTGAATAATTCATCGATTGTTTTATTGATGTTGAACGGTGGCCCACTAGGACGGCTAATTTTGAGCCGTACATCCAGCCAAAAACAGCGCGGGCACTGCATAAACAGCTCGATTTTGCTGCGACTAACCTTAAAAGGTGCAGTCTGGCCAGGCTTATATGGCTGGCTGCGCTGCCGATAATAATTGTTTGCCATTGCCCTAATTTTAGCAGGTTTACACTGACT
>JAYUBM010000110.1:0-14602 GCA_043740875.1 bacterium
GCCGAACTTATACTTTCGGTGCGTACCAAGCTACTACGCCAATTTGTTAAAACACCTTCGGGATCGCCAAATTTACTGTACAAAAATTCGGTACTAACAAGTTCCAGCACGGCATCGCCCAAAAATTCTAATCTTTCGTTATGTTCTGAAACTGTTTTTTTATGCTCATTTACATAGGAACGATGCGTAAATGCGGTCACCAGTAAACCCACGTCTTTAAAGGTGACGCCCAAAACGTCTTTAGCAAATGTGCTGTAAGGAGTAAAATCCATACTAATTTATGCAATCCTTCGAAGCTTGGCAGGCTTACAGATTTTTGACCAAAATGTGTCGATAACCGAACTCAAAGTTTGGCATCCCTTATTTTTTTAAGGCCGAGCAAAATAATTTTACCGATATCGTCATATTCGATCTTTTCAAGCGCATCGGTAGCTTTGAACCACTTTATGCCGTTCATCCACTCTTCGGGCTTAATACTGTCAGTATTACCAGTGGCCTGCACCAAAAATATTTCTGTCGTCATTAGCACCAGGCTTTGCTGGCGGCGATAACGAAAGTTAATTTTTCCAAGCCAACTCATCATGTTCATGGTCGTTAAACCTGTTTCTTCCTGAATTTCACGTTCGGCGGTTTGCTTGGGAGATTCGCCTTCTTCAATGTGTCCCTTAGGAATAGTCCAGCGGTCTTTGGCATCTTGAATCAACAAAATCTCGAGTTCTTTTGTACGATCATTACGCCTAAAGATTACACCTCCAGCAGTTGGTTCACGTACTACTTCGTTAATGGCTGCATTCTTACGGTTTATAAGCCGCTTGAAAGCTCTAATTGGTTTGGGCCGGTTTACCATAGGTCAGGTTCCTTTTGAAATTTACTAATTTTTTGTGATCTTTTTAGGCTTAGATTTTTTCTTGGGGGCTATTGTTTCTTTCGATTCATACATGCCCTTATCTTTATTTTTCAAAACAGTGCCGAGTACACCGTTGATAAACTTACTTGAGTTGTCTCCACCAAAGGCTTTTGCCAGTTCGACCGCTTCGTTTATGACTACTTTAGGAGGAACATCACTACCATAAAGCAGTTCGTAAATGCCCATCCGAAGCAGTGCACGGTCCATACGGGCTATTTGATCAATTGGCCATTCTGGGGCCACTGGGCCAAGGATTACATCTATATCGTCTTGCTTTTCGGTGGTGCCGTCAACAAGCCGGCTAATGAACTTTTTATCATCCAATACTTCTTGGTATCGCAAAATGTTACGCGAAAGCACCTGGTGCAGGTCAAAATTTTCATCACCAACATCACGACGAAAATCTTGCTCGTACAGTGTCTGCAGAGCAACAATGCGACCAAGATGACGATTTGATGCCATATTGTTAAACCTACTCCGTTACTTAAATACTACTTGACTGTAGCGGCGACTTTTTTTCCGGATTCACGGACAGTTGTGCGCACTTTGACTGGGCTCTTGGCGTTCACCGCACGGGCTAGCTTTAGCACTAAATGGCTTCGGCGTGTACCGGTACGGCGCGGACTGGTGCGTTTCTTGGGTTTTCCCATAAAATGAAAATTCCTTCCCTGTTACTTCAACAAATGTTGCTAGCATTATAACCCTAAAGGCTAGCAAATAGCAATTATAAAATATTGACATAAGCTCTACATAGGTGTTATAATATACTAATGAGTGATGTTTACAGCCCCGATCGACCCGATTTACGAGATTATGCTGGTGAACGACAGCACGCCCCTATAAACTTTAAGTGGGGCAAAATTGCCCTCGCTGGTACTGCAGCTTCTTCACTGATGTTTGCAGCTTTTATGACACGCGGTCAAGATACCGGCCCCTCACCAAAAGACATTGCCCGCGTTGAGGCTTGCGCCACAAACGAACTACAGCCTATGATAGGCGAGCCCAATTCCCAGGTTATCTATAATGCGCTAGGCGACTGCGCAGCGCGGCTAAGTGTCCCCATGGCACAACCTGAAATTGGCAACAGCGAACAAGTACTAGCCAGTAGCTATAACATCACCCCCTAGTCTGAGGCAACAAAGTTCAATATCCGGCCCGGCACATAAATTGTTTTGGCTGGTTCTTTGTTTTCAAGGTACTTTTGGACGTTTTCTTCGGCAAGGCCAGCAGCAATCACTTGTTCTTTGGCGGCATTGGCAGCAATGGTAATTTCAGACCGTACTTTGCCATTTACCTGTACGGCAATCGTAATAGTATTTTCGACTAACAGCGCATGGTCATATTGTGGCCAGTGGTCTATATGTACCGAATCGGTGTGGCCAAGTATATGCCACAGTTCTTCACTAATATATGGAGCAAATGGTGCCAGTAACTGGGTTAAAGATTCGGCCGCAGATTGCCAGGCGGCAGATTTTGTGACGGGAGACTTGGCTTTTAACAAATAGAGTTGATTGGTCATATCCATCATAGTTGCTACGGCAGTATTAAAACTAAGCGTTTCCAAATCATGGGTGACCTTTTTGATTGTTTTGTGCGTTACAAAAAGTACCGCTGTATCGGTTGCAGTGTCAGCTTCATTGATGGTCGATTCGGCGAATTCATTTACTACCGTCCAAACTCGGTTCAAAAAGCGGTAAGCACCGGGCACCCCATTAGTATTCCAGTTGGTGTCTTGGTCATAGGGGGCAATAAACAGCTCGAAGACGCGCAGCGCATCGGCACCATAACCCGAATTTATCACTTCCATTGGGTCTACGGTGTTACCTTTGCTTTTGCTCATTTTTGTACCGTCTTGGGCGTTTATATAGCCGTTGAAAACCAAGCGCTTGACCGGTTCACGGCCAACGCTTGCGCCAACTAAACCAATATCGCAGAAAAATTTATGCCAAAACCGAAAGTACAACAAATGAGAAACGGCATGGTCTGCTCCAAAGTAAAAGTCTATCGGCAACCAGTAGTTGGCGTTGGCTGGGTTCCAGGCCTGCGTGTCATTATGGGCGTCGGTATAGCGGTACATGTACCAACTGCTGCAGGCGTAGCCATCCATAGTATCAGTTTCACGCTTAGCCGGGCCGCCACATTCGGGGCATATTGTATTAACCCAATCAGTTTCTCGGGCTAATACCGACTGCGCAGTGCCGTCTGGGGCAAAATCTTTAACATCAGGTAGTATCACCGGCAAGTCTTTTTCTGGTACGGCAACGGCACCATGCGTAGGACAATAAATGATAGGAATCGGTGCCCCCCAGTAGCGCTGGCGGCTAATGAGCCAATCACGGATTTTATACTGCGTGACCGAATCGCCAGCACCGCTAGTTTTAATTTTTTCGAGGATCTTGTCGCGCGCTTCGTTAAAATCCAGGCCATCAAACTCTGCAGAGTTAGCAAGCTTATATGCTTTCATATTTTTTTTAATGTCGGCATATTTAACAAACTCTTGTTGTTCGGTGGTATAGACAATCGGTAAATTATATTTATGCGCAAACTCAAAGTCGCGCTCATCTTCACCCGGCACAGCCATTACTGCACCCGTGCCGTAACTAATCAATACATAATCGGCAATCCACACTGGTATTTCTTGGCCGGTCAAGGGGTGTACTGCCGAAAGACCTTCAATTGGTACGCCAGTTTTTACTTTTTGAATTTCACGGTCAAGTTCTGATTTGCGGACAGATTTTTGGATATACGCTAAGGCTTCATTTGCATTGTCACCTAAAGCTGCATAACGTTCGGCAAGGGGATGTTCGGGGGCAATAACAACAAATGTTACACCATATATGGTATCGTGTGCCGTCGTAAACACTTCGAGTAATTCATTAGTAGCGCCCAGGCCTTTTAACTCAAAATTCACGGCTGCCCCTTGGCTGCGTCCAATCCAATTTTTTTGCATTGTTTTTATCTTTTCGGGCCACTGCAGCGCATCGGTAGTGTCAAGTAGTTCATCGGCATAATCAGTAATCTTAAAGAACCATTGTTTGAGCAGTTTACGTTCTACGACAGATCCGCAGCGCCAACAATGGCCAGCTTCTACTTGCTCGTCTGCCAACACCGTCTTATCTACTGGGCACCACCACTGTGATTTTTCTGCTTGATACGCCAGACCTTTGGCAAACAGCTGCGTGAATATCCACTGTGTCCATTTGTAATAACTGGGGTCGCTGGTAGTAAATTCGCGGTCCCAGGCATAGCTCATGGCCAGGCTTTGCAACTGTTCTTTAAAATAAACTGTGTTCTTTTTGGTGGTTTCGGCGGGTGGAGTACCGGTTTTGATAGCATAATTTTCGGCCGGCAAACCAAAGGCATCCCAAGCCATATTGCTCATGGTATTAAAGCCTTTTTGACGGTAATAACGGGCAACTGCATCAGATATTGCATAATTGCGCACATGGCCCACGTGCATGGCACTGCCGCTTGGATACGGCAACATAGGGGTTGCATATATTTTTGGCCGCGTAGTGTCTTCGGTTACTTCGTAGGTTTTATTATCAGCCCATGTTTTGCGCCACTTTGGTTCGATTTCTTTAGGATTGTATCTGTTCATAATGTAATCTCTGTTAAATTAGTAAGTTAAAGAAATAAGAAATAAATCGCCTAAGCGAGCAAAAAGTAATTACTAGTTATCTTTTGTGTCATTAACACTTATTATACGGTGTTGGTAAGCTACAGGCAAACAAGCCTGTGTGTATTGTTAGACACACAAGCTGCACAAATCCGTTTCTGCACTGATGTGAAGCATTCAGCTGCAGAGCTGCGTATCGTTTACTTGCCGCGCTCTTTGCCATTAATAATCATAGAAGGAAACTTTTTGGCATGCCAAGAAAACAAGCCAGTTTTATTATCGAGTACGCGAAATGAAACTCTCGAACTTATGCCTTCAAGCTTTTTATATTCATTAACAGCTTCTATAAGTTTTTGTTTGAAGGTTTCGAAGGGTTCTTGTTTACCCGCTAATTCTTGATACTGCACCCATAGTTGTTGTGGTGATAATTCACTTCCCAAATTTGAATGCAAAATAGACAGAATGGCTACAGTGTTTTGATTGAGTGAGTGAAACCCAACTTCTTTTAATTCTGTATCGCCATCATTTATAGTATCGAGCCAATACTTATTTGCTTTCTGAAGTACGCTTGGCGGTTCAGTGCTTATTTTATTGATACCTTCGGGTTGATCAACAGTAGTGACAAATTTTGCACCTAGTACATTGAGCGGCAAGGATTTTATACGTGGCCGAACGTCAAGATAAATCGGTTTCCGTCCGAGAACTTTCTCGAACAAACTATTCGCTTCCTCGGTAGCTTTAACGGCGCTTGAAGGTTGCATAACGTGGTTAGATTGTAAGTTTCTGCGCACAACAAGAGTGTCTGGATTTTGCATCGTATAATATAGTACTGATCTTGCAGGCAGGGACTGGGCCCAATCAAACTTATATATTTCGGCGCCCTCAACATCTAGCCGGCGTCCGTCAAAAGTAACCCTCACAAAGTCACCAGAATTGGCTACCTGTGCATTTACTTCTTGAACTTGGTTTAAACCCATTTCGCTTGTAGTTACCATAAGTATTAGTATACGTTACCTATAATTTATTTTTGTAATTTAGTAAAATATATTACAATTTTTGTGATTACAAGGGTGGGTATTTAATTACAGTCAGCCAATCTTTGGCAAGTTGAAGTTTACCAGTTTGGACTTTTTCGTAGCAGCTAGCAATTTGTTTGGTAATATTTCCTTTTTTACCATCATCTATAACTCTGCGGTCTACCGATAAAATAGAGGCAATGCGTGCGCTGCTGCCACAATAAAAAAGTTCATCGGCGACATACAATTCACTGCGGTCAATTGCTCGTTCATTCACAGGAATATTTAAATATTTTGCGAGGCGTAACACGGTATTTCGGGTGATACCTTCAAGAATATCTGCCGACTGGTCGGGTGTTATAAGTACCCCTGCCCTCACCATAAACAAGTTTGCAACCGTGCCTTCGGTGACATGACCAAATCCATCAAGCGCTACCGATTCGTCATAACCATTCACTAACGCTTCATTTTTCATAAGTGCTGCATTCACATAACCGGCTATAATGGTCTTTTAATCTAAAAATATACAGTTTGTTTGCTTCATACCGAACATTCAACACGGTGTAAACAGCTAAACCATACAACACGGACGAACTCGCGACACTCAAGTTGGCTTCATAAAAAGGTACGAATTTTCCGCGCAGGTAGACGATGCTATTTTGGTAATCGAACATATGAGGATCCTTTATTAGAATTGCTTTAAGAAGTTGGTTGCAAAAGTAGTATGTAGGCGTTGGCGAGCAGCATGTCTTTCGGTTGCCAATCGTACCAGAGCTGAAACTAATTGCACATTACTGATACCAGCGCGTTGCCAGTTGTGAGCATATAAGCTTCCCGGTAAGGGGTTTATTTCATTAAAGAACACTTCTCGTGTGTTGCCATCAATAAGCATATCTACCCGTGCAATCCCTGTGCAGCCAACCGCCTTATAAGTTCGGAGCGCTAATGCTTCGGCTTTTTCATAGACGTCTTTTGGTATATTTGCCGGTATTGTACTGTAACCTTGCGCCCCAGATTTACCACCACCTTTTTTACCACCTTTACCGCCGTTGATATACTTGGTATCAAAATCAAAGAAATCTTCACTTTTTACCAGTGGTTGTTCGAGTAGTGCCGGCGTTAATTCGTCGTTTCCAATAATAGGCAAAGTGACCTCGGTAAGGTTAGCAACACCTTGTTCGATAATAATTTTATCATCATAATGTGCCGCTACCTCAATAGCATTCATTAGGCCCGACTCGTCGACCACGCGGGTTATTCCAATACTGGATCCAAGGTGTGCAGGTTTTACAAATAAAGGATACTTTAGCCCGGCAATGCGTTTCTTAACGCTGGTAATATCATCAGTAAGTTCCTGGGCCGATGCCCATACCCATGGCGTTGATGGAATGCCTTCAGCCTTTGCAACCTGCTTTGCCAGCACTTTATCCATCGCAATAGCACTGGCGACGGGGTTGCAGCCGACATACGCTACCCCAGCCATTTCAAGGATGCCCATAAGTTCGCCGTCTTCACCGTGCGTGCCGTGCATTGCCGGAAAGACAACGTCAATCTTTTTATATTGTTTGCGACCTGCAAACTGGCTGGATTTTACCAAGGTGAGCCCATTTTCGAATAACAGATGTACTTTGGGAGCTTTGTGGGTATACTCGTTCACTTCCCCGCTCTGAAAGAACGAAATATCTTTTAGCTTGTCGTCCCAAAACCACGAGCCGTCTTTGGCAATATATACCGGAATAACTTCGTATTCGCGCAACAGCTCGAGTGGTTTAATAATACTCGATAATGCCGTCACAATTGATACATCGTGCTCTGTTGATTTGCCACCAAAAATAACTGCGATTGTCTTCATAAGCACAATATATCAACCTTATTACAATTTGTCTATACAATTAAACGCGTTTAATTGTAGTACTTTCACGAAATAGTGCAGTCTGCGATGAAAACAGAGCACAAAAACCAAGCCGCACGAAAGTACGGTGTGATTTTTTGACGGAGGTTTACGTCCTGAACGTGCTGTTTCCTGACAGTATTACGCGTAATTGTCTGTCCAGTCATTCTGCATCAAAATAATATCTCCAGTGGCTACAAATTGTTCGACATTTTGATAAAATTGCAGTGGGTCAGTTTCTATACGCAAATCCCCTTGATAAGCTGCCTTTTGCATACCCTTTTGAATATACCCAGTGACAGTATTTTTCATGAGTACCACGATATCGGGATTAGCTTTAGCGATATATTCACCTATCAGTACATGTACTGGCTCGTTTTCTTGGCCTTGGTCGACTAATCCGGGTGTAACGTAGATTTTACGCCGGGCAGGTAATTCAGCCAGTAAGGCTGTTCCGGCACGGATTCCTTCGACAGTACCATTATAAGTATCGTCAATAAGCCAAGCACCGCTCGCCAGTTGCCTTGGTTGCATACGGTGTTCGAAAGGTCCTGTTTTACTTATTCCGCTAATGATTTGCTGCTTATTTAGGCCAACTTTTTCGGCGATAGAAACAGCCGCCGACAGTGAACCGATCAAATGCCTACCTACTAATTGGGTAGAAAGTTCATAAGTCATAGTATGTAGTTTTGAAATTAGCTTAAACTGCATGCCGAGCGGCGTTATTTTTATATCACTGGCTTGGTAACTTCCTACCCCTTTCGATGTATAGCAGTAATTACCTTTTTGCACATATTTTTCAGTTAATACACTTTCACCGTTTACATATACCGGGCTGCCCTGCAAAAAATCGCTGAGTGAAAATATATCACGGGCAGCCTGATCGATTGATTTGTAATGATCTAAGTGGGCTGGGGCTAATCCAGTTATTACCCCTATTGTCGGTTGCAATGTTTCGGTAAACCCGGCAACATCACCTGGGGCGCCTTCGCCAAATTCAACGATTAAAACGTCTTCATTTCCCACTAACTTTTGGGCAAAAATTGCATGGCTCGATGCAACATTTTTATTTGCGGGCGTAATTGCCACCCTTTTACCTTCGGCCAAAACCACACCCAGTATTTCTTTCATGGTTGTTTTGCCATAACTTCCTGCAACCGCTATTTTAATTCCATGAAAATTACTGAAAATAGTTTTAGACGCCCCTATAAGCCGCTTTTCTTTAGGTCGTGATATTAAAAAACGTGCTGCAAAAAGTGGCACACATACCAAAAGTGCCCACACATAGGGAGCTGAAAGCACTAATGCTAGAGCATAAAGCAAAGCGATTACACCAGTCAGTAATAAATAATCCCGTGCAAATCCGATAAAAAAAACTATTGCTACAATGTACTGCAATAAAATACCCATGAAGACAAATAACGAAAACAACCTGGCAGCTTTTGTTGGCATTAATTGTCGGCGGTGCACCACTTTGTCAAAGTTATGGATACGTAGCAGCCAGGCTATGTATGGTTTTGGTTGGTATTCAACATTCTGCAACATAAATGCAATTGTTTTACCGAATTTTAAGGGGTTATATAAGGTCATTACTTATCAAAATCTTTAATTAAATGCGCGACTTTCTCGGGTTGTTCTTGGTGAACAAAATGAGTCGCGCCATCTATCAATTTAAGCTGACCGTGTTTTATATTATTTGCAAGCATTTGGCCATAGTGCTGTGGAGTCTGGGTGTCGAGCGAACCGTATATTAAAAGTACCGGAACATTTATACGCTTGGCTTCCGGTTGAATATCTTGCGAGACGATTCTTTTGAATGTTTCTTGCAAGTGCGGCGCCGCAAGTAAATCTGACCCAATAGATGTATAGAACTTTTCTCGCAAACGTTTTTGTTTTGACTTTGGTAGTATTACTAAGCCTAGTTTTCCAACTTTTGCGGTTACTTTGAGCAGTTGTTTTCGCGCAGAGCCATCTGTTCTTATACCAGATGATGCCAGCAAAACTAATTTTTTGGGCTGAACTAACTGATGTGCAACAGCATACATGGCTATAGCCCCGCCATTACTGTGACCAATTAATAAATGCACATTTTTAATATCAAGCTTTGTAAGGGTATTGGCGACTGATTCAGCGTATTCTTGCAGGCCCCAGGCCGAATTAGGTGGCTGGGAGTTGCCAAAACCGGCTAAATCTAATGCGACAACTGTATAGTTACTTTTTAAATGTGTGGTTAGTGCGGTAAAAGTAACACTAGAATCTGCCCAGCCGTGTAATAGCACCGCCATCGGCCCTTTGCCAGTCATCATGTAATTTACAACCCGATTATTTACTAAAACCTGCATTTGTACGTAGTATACCTCAGTTTATCTGCATAATTAGCGAGACTGCACATCATCAGCTATAGAACGGAGTGTCGGATTAATGCCCGTACGCACTTGCAATTTATTTTGGCTGTTTACCTCTGCTTGCGACTGTTTTAAATATGTACCGATTAAATCCATGATATTTGTCGCGCCAGCTGGTTTTTCGGTTGTTACTTTTGCATCGCTCGAAAGCACTGTTAACTGTGAGGTTGCGGATATTTTTTGCTTTTCAAATGTGCCGTTTGCGTCTACCGAAAGCATTACATTATCGGTTTTTTTACTGACTTTAATACCAAACGAAACCACTGCGTCGGTGTTTGCGCCCTTCTTGGTCACACTAACCGAAAGTGGAAAAGTATCGCCCCCAGTATAATCTAGCATGAAGTCTATCTGAGTGGTGGATTTTGCGACTGGGTCGACGTTTGTTATTCGCACATTACGGATATACTGCAAACCCGTATCAACCCATACGTCGGCTGTGGCTTTGTCGTAATTAGCAGCGTCTATTTGCTTTAATAAATTATCAAAATTTAGGGCTTTTTCAAAACTGGTATTAGTCTGACCCATTAACAACCATTCTTGTGCTTTAGAGTCTTTGAGTGCGTCTTTTAGCGCAACAACCATTGCACGAAAATTTCCTTTGTTAACTTTTACTTTTAAATGTTGGCTTTTACGGCCTTTATAATCTTCTTTGGCGAGTTTTTCTGTAATTTTTACCACCGCCCTACTTTCATCAGTGGTAAAAAGCCGATCATTTAAAACTGTGCTTACTTTTCTACTAATATCTTTAACGTCTTTTTGGATTTGCTCGGGTGTTTCTGATGTGATAGAAGATCCGACTTTATCTGCTGCTGAGTCTATAAGCGTGTGGTCAATAACGTACCACTTGTCTTCTAGCCTAGTAATTGTCGGTCCAATGTTGCCGTAACTGTTGCCAAGCATTGCAGCAATAGCCTTTAACCCATTAATTTTTACATATAAATCTGGGTGATTAGCGCCACTGACCGTAATACCGCGCACCTCAAGGTTACCGCGCACCCCAAGCGCACCAGCATTTGCCAGTAGTTTTGTCGTGCTACCATCTGTCGAAGCTTCCAGTGTACCATCTGATACAACTGGTGCAGTTACTTTATACGAACCAGAATATGTGGCACCTTTTTTGCCAGCTCGGGGCTGATTAACAAAATAATCTAAACTTTTACCGGTTTTTTTAAGGGCAGTTTTCCATAAATTTTCTGGTGTTTGCATATATACCCCCACATAAGCATAGGCACCGGCAGAGGCTAAGACAGCCACGGCGACGCACAACACCAGCGGTATAAACCATTTAGATTTTTTAGACTGAGGTTTTATCTCAGGAAAGGTGTAGGCAGTTGTTACGGCCGGTTGTACAACTGGTTCTGCATTGGTTATCTCAGCTTGTATGGGTGCAGGGCTTGTCAAAGGTACTTCATCTAGGACTAAATTGTCCGCCGACATTTCAGGCAAATGAGCTGGTTGTGAAATGGGCGGTTGTTCAGGGCCAAAAGCGAGGGACGCAGTTTGGCCATCTGTCTTTGCGGGTTCTTCCGACATGTTTTTGATTCCCTCAAAAATTTAATGTTATAGCAAGTGTAACACCGAAATCTTGGGGGCTCAACAATAACCTTATGCTTGGCTACTGCGCTGCTTGCAAACGCTGCTGAAGTTCATCAAGCGTTATAGTATTGGTAGGAATAGTGATCTGATTAGTGATTCCATAGTCAGTGTAGTGCTCAGACTGATTATTAAATGAAATAGCTGTGAGGTTGTTATTTTTTTTGTTGATGATAAACTGCGCATTTACATGGGCGTTTTCCGGGTAAGCGGACGGATCTAACGGGGCAAATTCACCTAATCCAGAAGCGATAAAATGTTGTTTTAAAGCCATAACATATTTCTTTGTTTGTACCTGTACGCTATAGACAATGAATTTTTCATCATTTATATCCTGATAAGTTACATGCTTGAAATCTGTTACATACACTTTTTTAAGACTGTCCATAATTTTATCACGTGAAGAAGCTGTTAAATTACCAAATGGTACCAGTGTTACGAGTGGTTGTATATATGCTGTACGTTGGCTATCCGCAGCTGCCTTACCGGTTGTGCGTGGTTGCATTGCCCAGACATTTTCAAGTTTGCTAAAGTCGTATTTATCTCCACTTTCTTTTTTTTCACTAGAAAATATATTTAAGTAGCGGATATACTGGTCTTTAACGGTTGTAACGGTCTGGGTCGTTACGTTGCTTTCGCTTGTTGCCGATTTTAGACTTGCGCTACTTATCTTATTCTGGGCAGCCTGTGCTCCAAAAGTAAACCGAGTTTTTTCTGAATTTAAATTACCAGTTCCACCGGTTTGCGTTTCACGGACGACGCTCGAAGTGGTCAGGTTGTTTTCGATAGCCATCCAGAACCTACGCTCTGGCGACAGATACACGCGGGTGTAAGCTAAATAGCCATTAATAATAAGCAGCACTAGGCCAACAGCAGCGACCCGTTTTATTAATTTATTTTTATTGATGCGAGAGTATCCGGTGCGGAAACCTGTGACGAGCTTACTGGGTAGTGTCGAAGAATATTTCATGAAGGTATTGTACCAGCTAAGTGTAGTGCCGTATTTTTCTTTTTTACTACAGTTGAAGAAATCTGTTAGAATCTTAAGGCTATCGTAATAACCCGAAGGTAATTCTGATTGTTTTCGGTAGACAGATAAATTTCGATGGGGCTGTAGCTCAGTTGGCTAGAGCGCTTCGCTGGCAGTGAAGAGGTCCAGGGTTCGAGTCCCTGTAGCTCCACCAATAAAAAAGCCTCACTAATAATTGGGGCTTTTTTATTTTTATCTCTTCACTGATTTAATGGTCGGGAGCAATACGGGCACTTCTGTTTTATATTTTTTGTATTTTGGGTCAGTTCCCCACTTCTTTTCGGCAGATTTTTCGAGCAAGGGTATACCGCTTACAAACAATAGCAAGGTGACAATATACAGAGGGCTGAGTAAAGCCAGTATCCGGTTGTGCGCGCTTAACGATGCAAATACAAACATATACAGACCGATCCAAACCATCATTTCGCCCAAATAATTGGGGTGCCGACTAATCCGCCAAATTCCGGTATCTATCCAGGTTTTTGTTTTGTTGGTAGCACTAAAATTATATTTTTGGGTATCGGCTATTGTCTCTATCAGTAACCCAACAATAAAAATCACGGCACCCGCCCAGCTTAGTGCAGTTATGGTTGTTATTTTTTGCATATACAAAAGCGACAGGCTGATAAGCACCACGAACACTGTTGCACCCTGCAAAATCCAAAACTGTAAAAACGCAAAGAACTTGTTACGCATACCGTCAAACCTCTTATCGGTTTTCATTTTGTTAATACGTATAAACAAAAATATTCCTAAGCGGAATGCCCAAGCGCATACAAGGGTAAAAGCGATCAGTTGTGCTGCTGTTCTGCTGCTACGCCGGTACCCCGCGGTGGCTACGGTAATAAAAGTGACCGCATAGGAAATATCTGTCAGTTTATCGGTTTTAAATATAAAGGCTGGAATAAACATAATAAGATTAATACCTATTGAAACTAGCAAAGTCCACAAAATAAAATTCATATAAACAGTATAGCCTGTAATATAAAAGACCAACAGTTGTTGGTCTTTTATTCGGGCGTGCCCACCTTGGCTCGTTATCAGTTTTATTTTTTTAATGTTTATTTTGACGTGCGAGCCAGAAACGCCCGAATACAAAAATAGTATACGCTTATGCTGAGGATAAGTGAAATTTCTTATAGTGGTCAGCTTGCTTAGTCTATAGACTTATAGTCGCAGGAGGACACTCTATGAATACCCTAGAGCAAGATGAGGCTGTGGAAAAAATTGCAGGCTTTATGAAAGGCGCGCATACATGTATGTTTACTACTAAAGCCGGTCAAGAACTAGTCAGCCGCCCGATGACGTTGCAAAAGACCGAGTTCGATGGTGACGTTTGGTTTTTTGCATCAAAAGAATCTGATAAAATAAACGAGATTAAAATTGACCCAGAAGTAAATATATCCTTTGCGAGCGGTAGTGCCTGGGTTTCGTTGTCAGGAAAAGCCCACATAATTAACGATAGCGAAAAAATAGAAGAATTATGGAATCCTTTATTAAAAGACTGGTTTCCTGAAGGCAGTGATGATCCGCACATTGTATTAATAAAGGTTGTGGCAGAATCAACCGAATATTGGGATACCGACAACAAGCTAGTTAACCTTTTAAGCATGGCGAAAGCGGCAATAACCGGCAAAAAAGCCCAAGGCGGTGAAAACGAAACCGTTGGGCTAACTTAAGGGTAATTTTGCTACAATGATTCAATAAACTGACGAAGTTCGGGGAAGCGTTTTATCTGTAGGTAATACTGTTTAAAAACACTTTCACTCATTTGGCCCAAGGTAAGTGGTTGACCCAGAGGCATAAATATAGTATTCCAGCCGAAGCCGGATTTTCCCAGTGGTATAGTACTTATAGTACCGTCTGCAGTACCACAAAACAACTTTAAAATAACGCCGTCATAATAGGCAAAAATGCAGGATGCAGTCGCTCGGCGGCCGGTATCGCTATCAGCCAATCGGCACAATTTTTCGGTGCCCAGTTCATCTAAAAACCATTTTATAAATGTACCCGGTAACTTACCTAGAGCATGAATTACTAGTGAAGTGTCTTCTACGATAACCGGCTGTTGCAGCACGTCATAAGCGGCCTTTGCTTTGGCCGTTACAACTAATATTGGGTCAAGACTCTGAATTTCCGGA
>JAYUBM010000111.1:0-4664 GCA_043740875.1 bacterium
TGCAAACTATCGCTGACTTTTATGGCTTGGGGAAAGTAACTGAATATTTTCGCCTAGGTGGTTATGCTAATAAGAACTATCGAGTCATAGCCGGCACTAAGCAATACGTTTTCAAACTGTTAAAAGAACACTCCCAGAGTGACGCCCGTGCTGAAGTAAGTTACGCAGGATACGCAAAAAGTTATGATTTTTCGGCTGTTGAATTTTTGAAATCTAGTAATGGTGAACCACTTTTCACGTCTAGCGGTACTACCGCTTTAGCAATGCCATTTATAGAGGGGACAAAACAAAAACAAAATAATGAAACACTTTTTTTAATCGGAACGACTTTAGCCGAGCTACATTCGATACCACTTAACGCTATTTTACCCAAAAGGGAAAGTTGGCTACGCTCAGAATACCTTCCAAAAGCCATAGAACATATAAAGCACAAATTTGCTGATGCCGATAAGTTTACAGCTGCCTACAAGCAATCGAACGTTTCATTTAATGAACTTCCCCGCTCATTAATTCACGGTGATTTAGGCCCCGAAAACTGCTTGGTGGTTGGTGATAAATTAGTTTTACTTGACTGGGAAGAGGTTACAATTGGACCTTCAATTTTAGACCTTGCGATGACAATCCACTATGTTTGTTTTAAGCCGTTCGAAACACTTGATACCAAGTTATTCAGGGCTTTATTGGCGGGCTATTGTTCAGTGCGGCAACTAAATAAAAATGAACTTAAACTACTTCCTGATGCTGTGCGGTTCAGCGGTCTAACGCTTTCGGCCTGGAACAAACTTGATAAAGACGAATGGGGTGAACTGTATTGGAAACGGCACCTTGAAGGCCCATTCGAATTGCCATAATACAATTTAAAGTAACAAGCGACTTATTTAATTTGATTTTATACACATTACCCATACACTGAGATAGATAAACGACTGAAGGGATGTTAAAATATGATACTTACTTTTATTGAAAAAATACAAAAAGAAGGTGATGCTTGGTCTTTTGTATTTGCGCCAAAAGAACCGGTCACTTGGGTTGCTGGCCAATATACGCATTTTAAATTACTGCACGCGAACACTGATGATAGGGGCGACGAACGCTGGTTTACTATTTCATCGGCACCGACTGAAAAAAATATAGTTATTACCACGCGTATTAACAGCGAAAAAAGTAGCACTTTCAAGCAAGCACTATTTGCATTGCAACCAGGTACAGATATCGAGGCCGGGGACCCCGAAGGTGATTTTACGGTAGCCGATCCATCTGCCAATTATATTTTTATTGCCGGCGGAATTGGAATTACCCCGTTTCGTTCAATTCTTACCGAATACGCCAACCGCGGCCAAAACTTACCGGTCCAACTGCTGTATGCAAACCGCAATTCTCAAATTATTTTCGAATCAGAACTGGCAGAAATTCAAAAACTAAATTCCCAGCTTTCGGTGCAATATGTAATTCATCCCAATCGACTCGATGAACAACTATTGCGTGACAAAATTAGTGCCACCAACGACCCACTAGTATATATTTCTGGGCCAGAGCCAATGGTCGAGGCACTAACCGAACTGGTAGCTAAAATTGGCGTACCAAAAGACAATATCAACAGCGACTACTTCCCTGGCTACGAAGCCGAATAATACGAACTCAAATAAACTTATTGACTGCTCGAATATGACAATTTACTAAATTGGGTAAATCGGGTAAGTTATTGTATAATAAGTACACTGATTCGTAGTGTTTGCCGCAAGGTGCACAAGAATACTTATGAAAATACTCATCCTCGCCGATGGGTATTTTCATTTGCTATGATACATACATGATTATACCTACCAAAAAGCTAAAAAACGGATTTGAATTACCTATATATGGCCTAGGAATTTGGCAGATGGGTGGCCGATACGAAAAAGATGCAACAAAAGACGCTGACGAGATTGCAGCTATAAAGTCATGCATAGATGCAGGCATTACACATATCGATACGGCCGAAAGCTATGGTGCGGGTCACGCCGAAGAACTCTTGGGGCAGGCGATTAAAGGCTATGCCCGTTCAAAGCTTTTTATCGCTACAAAAGTTGCTAAAGAAAACCAAGGCTACTATGGAGTTCATGCTGCCTTTAAGGCAAGTTTAGCGCGGCTTCAAACCAATTATATCGACCTTTATATGCTACACCGTTATCCAATGGCGGGCATATCCATCAAAGAAACCATGCGCGCCATGAATGAGCTCGCTGACCGCGGGGTTGTTAAGTATATTGGTGTCTGTAATTTAACACCCGAAATGTTTACCGAAGCGCAAAAACACAGCACCCACAAACTTGTGTGCAACCAAGTACACTACAATGTTCAATATCGTGAAATTGAAGATAAGAAAATTCTAGATTATTGTCAAAAAAATGACGTGATGCTTGTAGCGTGGCGGCCTGTTCAAAAAGGTGAACTTCCCGTGTCTTTGCTTATGAACGAACTTGCCGAAAAATATGATAAAACTCCGACTCAAATAGCAATTAACTGGCTTACTTCGCAGCAAAATGTTGTAACAATTTCGAAAACAAGTAACCCCGCACATCTTACTGAAAATTTAGGTGCTTTGGGCTGGGATATGTCGGTCGAGGATATAGAACGCGTCCGCGCCGAGTACCCTAACCAAAAATTACTTTCAGACGCCGTACCCCTTACTTACAAGACCGACCTATAAAAATAGTTTAATGGCCGCGTTTTTTAGCTGATTCGTGCTTTGGATGACTAAACCATAATACGACGACACTGGCCAAAAACGATGCAGCAATTACAATACTCGTATAGGGTTCGAATAGTGTAAACAGTTTACTGGCACGGATCGTTGTAACAACGGCAGCAGGCAAAAACTGCGGGCTAATAAATACTAGCGATATGCCGACTGTTAGTGCTAATAACAGGTGCAATATGAGCATGTTTTTAGATACTGTCCGGCGGAATGCGATTGCAGCGACAAAAAAAGGCACGATGAATAAGACCATTGAGATGGTTTGCACATTTTTACCCGGCAAAAATGAGCTGGCAAATGACGTTACGTCTTTGTCTAAATACGTTTGCAAAGTGCTGGCACCAGTAATGACAAAAAACAATATTGCAGCGTTTGTACGGAGTAGTATAACCAGTATAAAGGGCAGTAGAATAAAAATGAGTGTGAGTATTAGTTCTCGCATATCCCCATATTACCATAAGAATTATTTATAGTTTTACGTGGGATCACGCCGCACTTTGCTACAAAAATCTTGTAACCGTCAGCGGTTAGCCAAACGCTTATAGGGAATTTAAATTTAATTCCCTTTTAAGAGTGTTTTTTGAAGTAAAGTGCGGCGTGAATTAAACCTTTACCAGCTAAAAGTACTGTCTTTTGTAATACCTAGCTGGTGTACCTGATGACTGTTAAGTTCAACAACATAACTTGCGGCACTTGTCGGATAAAACTCGGCGGGGTAAGTACTGGGTTGCACACTTTCGTTGTATGAAATCACCTTTTTATTGGCATCAAGCCAAACAATATCAATAGCAAAACGCATGTCTTTCATCCAAAAACCATACTTGCCGGGAGTATCAAAAATAAATAGCATTCCAGCATTTTTATTAATACAGCTGCGGTCACCCAAGCCATTTTGCCGCAATGCATCGGTGTCGGCAACTGCAGCCTGAATTTTATGTAACCCTACAGATAGTGGCTTAATCTGGTACGCCGATTCAAAGTTGCAATTTGCAGCTGGACGAATCAGGTAAAACGAAAATCCCAGCACAAAGCTGGCAATCACAATCACGGCAAATTTTTTGATAATTTTCATATGGCTAATTTTAATACCCAAAACCCGGCAACAACGTGTCTGCTTTTTAGGCACCAACACGGTCGCGTCGTCGGCTTCGTTTGGCATTTTGTTCGACATAATCCAGAATTGGGCCAGCAACGTTGCGGCCGGTTACTTTTTCTATGCCAAATCCGGGGCTGCTGTTAACCTCGAGCACAAGTGGCCCGCGGGTGCTGGGCATAATATCCACGCCGCATACCGAAAGACCCATCGCCTTAGCGGCTTTTAGGGCTGTTTTACGCTCTTCATCGGATAACTTTATTGATACACCCGCGCCACCCTGGTGTAAATTGCTTCTAAAATCATCATCCAGGCTCTGGCGTTTCATACTAGCTATAACTTTGCCACCGACGACAAATACACGTATATCGGTTCCGGCCGACTCTTTGACAAATTCTTGCAATAAAATGTTGGTACCGTCGTCATCCATGACATAAAATGCCTGCAAAACGCTTTTAGCGGCTTTTTTAGTTTCGGCCAAAACTACGCCATTACCATGTGTACCGGTGGCTAACTTGATAATAACCGGCAATTCCCCAACTTGATCGATAAGGTTGTCAAAATCGGTTGTATTACGCGTAAAGACAGTTTTTGGGATGCCCACACCGGCGCGCGCCAAAAGCTGAAGCGTACGCAGCTTGTCGCGCGAACGCGAGATAGCGATTGAACTGCTGGGGGTATACACGCCTTGCATTTCGAACTGACGCACAATAGCCGTACCATAACGCGTCATACTGCTCGCAATACGAGGAATGACTGCATCAAAATCATTAAGTGTCTCACCTCGGTAACTAACTTCAGGTTTATTTTGTTCGATTGTCGCATAACATTCTT
>JAYUBM010000112.1:0-1321 GCA_043740875.1 bacterium
CATGAATGTACGTGCCGGTTACGACGATTTTACAGTATTTGAAATTGGTAAAACCCATAATAAAGTACATGCGGTTTTAGATGGCGAAGTACCAGAAGAATATAAAACGCTAGCTCTTGTAACGGTAGATAATAATAAGGAAAAATCAGTCAGTGGTTCGCCGTTTTACAAGGCAAAAGCTTATTTAGATTTTTTAGCATCAAATTTAAGCATTCAGCTTACTTATATGCCTATAAATGAAATGCCGGATTATCCTGTAACTAAACCGTTCGACGTATCTAGATCAGCTTTTGTCGGTATTGCAAATACACCAATTGTGCTGGGAATCATAGGTGAATATCGCCCTCAAGTCATAAAAGCGCTAAAACTACCACAAGCAAGTGCCGGTTTCGAAATTGGACTGGCTGATTTACTAGCAGTAATGAATAACCACATTTCCTATATTCCTGCTGGCAAATACCCATCCGTCCAACAAGACGTGACTTTTGAGGTCTCGAAAGATCTAAATTACGTTATTCTTCAATTGTTTCTGGAGTCCCATACCCAAAAAGAACTGGTAAATCATGGGTATACAACTAAACTTGAACCAATAGGTATTTTTAAAGCTGAAGAATCCGATATGAAAAGGATTTCATTTCACTTAACTATCGCCCATCCCGATCGTACGCTTACAACAGATGAAGTTAACAAATTTCTTGAAGAGCTAGCAAAAAAAGCTGCACAAGAAATAGCCGCAGTAAGAATATAGTTAACGTGAATTGCGTTATACAAAATAAAATTAAAACAATCTTATGCCTAAGTGTATTTTCACTACTGTTATTAGTTTTACAAAAACCATATTTAGCCTTCGCCAGCACAAGTGATTTTGTGATAAATAACTTTTCTGCCGATTACATTTTGACGCGTGAGGATAAACAAGGAACTTTAAAGATAGTCGAAAACATTGACCTTACTTTTAATGATATTAATCATGGCATTTTGCGCGCCATACCCGACAGTTACAAGGGCCATTCTTTACAGCTTGAAGTTGACAGTATATCGTCGGCTACTGGTGCGGCTACGGCGTATACGACTACACATCAAAACGGCAACACTGTTCTTAAAATTGGTGACAAAACTTCGACGGTAACGGGACATCAAAATTATAAAATAAGTTATAAACTTAATAATGTTATTGGCTTTTATAAAGATCATGACGAACTGTACTGGGACATTAATGGCGATCAGTGGCAGCAGCCCTTTACCACAGTTAAAGTCATTGTGCACTTACCGGCCGGACTTACTAATTTTACTGAACCACTTTGTTTTGCCGGCAGCAGAG
>JAYUBM010000113.1:0-14223 GCA_043740875.1 bacterium
ATTACCCGGCAGGGTCTCAGTATTCACGAAGGGGTTATTCTGGCATCTATTCTCGAAAAGGAGGTGGCCAGTGACAGCGATCGATCGAAGGCGGCACAAGTGTTTTTAAGGCGGTTAAAACAGGGAATGGTCCTAGGATCTGATGTAACGGCATATTACGGTGCCGATAACGCCCATCTTGCCCACTCCGTTTTGACGGATACCGCGTACAATACGCGTATCCATGCCGGTTTACCACCTGGGCCAATCAGTAACGTCTCGGTATCATCGTTGAAAGCTGTCGCGTTCCCAGCAAGTACCAATTATTTATACTTTGTAGCTGGCGATGATGGAATCACTTATTTTTCGAATACACTTCAGGAACACGATGCTGCAGCGCTTGCCCATTGTAAAAAGCTCTGTCAAGAATAGCTAAATTGTAACAGGGGTGACGGGTTGACGGATACTGCTAGTTTTGATAATATACAACACATTAATCCTGTGTAGATACAGGATTATACGTTTCAGCATCTTACCCTGTTAATAATAAGCTGTACGTCATAGCCACACCTGTGGCCAGGAGAAGCATATTAGTAATCCACAATCTGTGAAGCCTGTCGTGCAATTAGCACGTTCGTATCAAATTGTCGGAAACCAAGTTGGCGCTACAAGCCGCCGAATCAAGCGTAATTTTAAAAAGCGCATTATTAGGTATGGGTTAGTATCCCTGAATATAGTAGTTTTAATAGGTGTAGTTTTCTTTGTATTCAAAAACCCGCATAGCAGTAACAGCCTAAAGCAGAGTATGCACAGCGAACAGAGCAATGGGTCGGTTATCGACAATCCACTCGATGAATTATCAAGTGCGGATATTGCCGTACAAGTTGCTAGCTTAACCCGGTTACCCGAAGCCACATCTGTAAAAAATAATGCTGATAGCCAAAATGAACAATTAAACATCGTCGCATCAGGCAACCAATCGGTTTCCAAGCCTCAGATCGTGTCTACGGCCTTAAAATCCAAAAAAGACATTAAAATTTATACTACCAAAGAAGGCGATACCATATCGGCATTGGCGACGACGTTTAGTATTACTAGTGATAGTTTAAAGTGGTCAAATGGCATCACTGGCGATGCCGTCGCAACCGATAAAAAACTATATATCCCACCAGTAACAGGCATAGCCTACGAAGTAAAAACCGGTGATACTGTCGATAATGTAGCTGAAAAATACCGTGCCAATAAAGAACAGCTGATAGCCGATAACGATGCCGAAGTGGCCGGGCTTAAGGTTGGCGAGCGCATTCTGATCCGTGACGGTACTATTACTGCTCCTGTCGCTGCCCGCGTAAGCAATTATTCCGGCTTTGCTTGGGGCGGTGCTAGCCCTATTTATAACAGTAACGGCTACGATTATGGTTGGTGCACATGGTATGTGGCTACAAGACGTGCCGAAATTGGCCGGGCAGTTCCCAGTAATCTTGGCAATGCTTACAGTTGGTACCGTCTGGCGCAGAGGGCAGGGATTCCAACAGGCCTTACACCCGCTATTGGTGCAGTCGGCGTAAACGAAGGTGGTAACCATGTTATGGTAGTCGAACAAATAGATGACGATGGTAGTTTTTGGGTGTCCGAGATGAATTCTCACGGCCAAGTAAGTATGACCGATAGTACTGGCCGCGGCGGCTGGGGTGTTAAAGATTATAAATACTTAACTAGCCCCGGCAATTTAAAGTTCATATACTAGGTTATAAATACGGCCGGTTCTATAAAGTTTAGTTAGCTTTTTGGGCTCAAAAATTGTATACTAGTAGGAATGTTTATAGATAAAACCCTAGTCCGCATCAAAGCGGGTGACGGCGGTAATGGAATAATTAGCTTCAGGCGGGAACGCTATGTTGAATTTGGTGGGCCCGATGGCGGTGATGGCGGTGATGGCGGTGACGTCGTTTTACAAGCTTCACGCAATCAAAATACGCTCGCCAATTTTCGTTTTCAAAAAGAACTGACAGCCGACGAAGGCCGCCGGGGCGACAACGCCAACAAGCACGGCCGTAACGGCCAAGATATGGTTGTTCAGGTACCGGTTGGCACAGTTGTCTATAAAGAAGACGGCGTGAGCCTACTGGCCGACTTAGCGACTGATGGGCAAGAAGTAATTATTGCCCGCGGCGGTAAGGGTGGCTTTGGCAACGCTCACTTTACCAGTAGTACCCGTCAAGCACCTAAAATCGCCGAAAAAGGTGAACCAGGTGACGAATTTATGGCTGTTTTAGAACTGAAAATGATAGCCGATGTCGGCTTAGTTGGTTTACCAAATGCTGGAAAGTCTACCTTTTTAGCGGCTCTTAGTAACGCCAAGCCCGAAATCGCAGATTATCCGTTTACGACGCTTATTCCTAACCTTGGTATTGTGCCTGTCGACCGCGAAAACAGTATGTTAGTTGCCGATATTCCGGGGCTAATCGAAGGCGCCAGTGAAGGCAAGGGCCTGGGTGATGAATTTTTGCGTCATGTCGAACGAACCAAGGTGTTAATTCACCTTATTGATGCTTGGAGTGAAAATGTAGCTGTCGCCTACAAAACCATAGTTAAAGAGCTAGCTGCTTACAAAATCGACCTATCAAGCAAACCGCAATTAGTCGTTTTGAGCAAAATCGATGGACTTGACGCCGATATTGTTGCCGACCAAGCCAAGCAGCTACAAAAAGTTGTGCCAAAGGGCCAAAAAGTGTTCGCGATGTCGGCCACCAGCCATACGGGCACCAAAGAAGTACTGTATGCGGCACTCAAGTTAGTACAAACCGCCCGTGAAACTGAAGTAGAAATTGCCAGTAACGAAATTCCAATTATCGGTATCCGCGAAGATGAACAAGCCTGGCATATTACCCGCGAAGAAGGCGTGTTTGTGGTGAGTGGACGCAAGATCGAACGCTTTGCGCTGCGTGTCGACGTTGAAACCGAAGAAGGGCAACGACGGCTGCGTGACATCATGGGTAAAATGGGCATTTTGTCAGGACTGCAGCGTGCTGGTATCGAAGCCGGCCAATCCATCCAAATTGGCAGTATCTGTACGCTAGAATACTAGTAGATGCACAATGATGAATTACTAAAAACACGAATCAAGCGGCTAGGGGGTGGCAGTGAATCCGGACTATGTGTTTTGTATGTGATGAGCCGGGACCAACGGGTACAGGATAACCACGCTTTGCTGGCTGCGCAAAAGCACGCTACGGCTAAAGAACTACCGCTGGCAGTTGTTTTTTGTTTGACACCTAAAACGGGCTTTCGTGCCCGTGAGCAGTATGAATTTATGCTGGCTGGACTGCATGGCATAGAGACTAATCTGGCTAGGCTAGGCATCCCATTTATGATGCTGATAGGTGATACTACCGAACGGTTAGGCGGGGCTTTTTACCATCTAAAACCTGACGCGGCATATTTTGATTTTAGTCCGCTACGCGGCTCCCAAGCAGTACAAAAAAAACTTTCAGATGCCGCCGTTTTTCCGTGTTTTGTGGTCGACACACACAATGTTGTCCCGGTGTGGACCGCTAGTGATAAGTTAGAAGTTGGTGCACGTACGCTCCGGCCAAAAATTAACCGACTACTTGCAGGCTACAGCCGTGAACCAGAAAAACTGCAAGTACATCCGTATAAGTGGCATGGTCCAATTATTGAACTTAAAACACTCGCAACCATAACCCATGAATTATTAAAAGGACTAAAAAGTAATGGCACAACGATTGTTTGTGAAAGCGGCGAAAAAGCCGCTCGGCAAATGCTGGATGATTTTTTGCATAACAGACTAAACAGCTACGCTGAAAAACGGAATGACCCCTCGCTGGCGTATACATCTGATCTTAGCCCCTATCTTCACTTTGGACAGCTCAGCAGCCTGCGTGTAGTAATAGAACTGCAAGATTATGTATCAAATCACCCGCACCTAAAACCCGACGCCGATACTTTGGTCGAAGAAATGGTGGTTCGCAAGGAACTTAGTGATAACTGGTGTTATTACAATCAAAACTACGACAATTTAAAAGGTGCACCACAATGGGCGCAAAATACGTTAGCAAAGCACGCAAGCGATCCGCGGGAATTTTTGTATAGTTTAAAGCAGTTCGAGGTTGCCAACACCCATGACCCGGCTTGGAATGCCGCCCAAAAACAAATGACTACCACCGGCAAGATGCACGGCTATATGCGTATGTACTGGGCCAAAAAAGTGCTCGAATGGACCGAAAGCCCCGGCCAAGCCATAGATTTTTTGATTCGACTAAATGACCTCTACAGCCTAGATGGCGGTGACCCAAATGGCTATGCTGGCATTATGTGGAGTATTGCTGGTGTGCACGATCGCCCTTGGGGCGAACGGCCAATATATGGCAAAGTACGAAGTATGGTTTACGGCGGCTTAAAACGTAAATTCGATATTTCTGCTTATGAACAGCGCTAATAGGTAGGAGCGAGGTACATGCTAAACTGAATTCATGGCCACAACATACTATTTTTATGATACCGAAACTACTGGTATTCGCCCTTCTAGCGCCCGCATTATGCAGTTTGCCGGTATTCGTACCAATGAAAAGTTGCAGCCAATTGGCGATCCCGACGATATTTTAATCAAATTGTCTCCCGATATATTGCCCGATCCCGAGGCTATATTAGTACACGGAATTTCGCCGCAAACCGCAAACCAAGAAGGGGTTACCGAGGCAGATTTTTGTCGGTATTTTCAGGATAAAATTGCGGTTCAAGGAACGGTATTTATTGGATTTAACAGTGTACGATTCGACGATGAATTTATCCGCTACACAATGTATCGTAATTTTTTTGAACCATACGAATGGCAGTGGAAAGACAACCGTAGCCGCTGGGATTTAATGGACTGCTTACGCATGATGAGGGCACTTCGGCCTGATGGTATAAAGTGGCCCGATACAGCCGAAGGTAAACATACTGTACGGCTAGAAATGATGACGGCCGTGAATGGCCTAAACCATGAAAATTCCCACACTGCTCTGGCCGATGTGCAAGCGACTATTGATTTGGCAATGTTTGTCCGGTCAAAACAAACAAAATTATTTGATTTTTTGCTTGGTACTCGCGGCAAACGTGATGTTGCAAAACTGGTCGAAGCTGGCGCACCTTTTGTGTATACCAGCGGCAAGTATTCTAACGATTTTTTGAAAACAACGCTTGTCACCATGCTGCTAAAACATCCACGCCGTGATGCGGCAATCGTCTATGATCTGCGCGTCGACCCGACGCCGTTTTTTGCGATGTCAGTCGACGAACTGGCCACCAGTTGGCACGCTAAATACCAATCCGACACCATTAAGTTGCCAATTAAAACATTGCAATATAACCGCTGTCCGGCTATCGCACCGCAAGAAGTTTTACAGATCAGTGGTACAGTCGAGCGGATTGGTCTGGATTTGGCCGCGGCTCAAAGGCACCATGTTTTGTTACTTGCTAACCCTGAATTTAGTGCCCGTATTGCCCAAGCCCTAGGAATACTAGACGAAAAACAAGCAGCCCAGCAGCTTGAAACGACAGATGTTGATATGCAGCTATATGACAGTTTTTGGAACGACCGTGACCGGGCATTGCTCGAAACGGTTCGCTCTCATTCACCGGCAACATTGGGTGAATTGTTGCCAAAACTCAGCAGTAAACGTATGCAAAAGCTATTGCCACTTTACAAGGCCCGCAATTATCCTGAATTTCTCAGTCCCGAGGAACACGATGCTTATGAGATTTTCCGTCAAGAAAAGTTATTGGGCGGAAACGAACAGAGTGCATACGCCCAGTTTATGAAGCGGTTACAACAGCTTGCCGTTGAACGCACAAGTAAACGTGATCAAAATTTGCTTATAGACCTGAAATTGTATGCCGAAAGTATCGTGCCTGCGATTGACTGAAGTTAAAGTGATATAAGTTGGTACTGCATAAGCTGCAAAGCGGCTTGGACAGTGTGATGCCACAGTCTTTTGATAAGCATATATGCCAAAAAAAGCAGACATAAAGCCAGGACAATGATTAACAGTGTTGAATAACTTAATTGGATGTTTGTTCCTGGTATAGTACCAAGCACAACAAATTCTAACATTTTTACAGCTCCCACAAGAGTATTAATTGTATAATAATATTAAATAGATATAATGTCAAATAAATTGCCAAGTAGCTAATGCTTTTAAATCGACTTTTCTTGCCAAAATCATACTGCTGTAGATATTACGTTTCTTTATTATGGTTAATAAACGTACTATTAGGCTGGAATAGTGATTAAGTAGAGGCAAGATAAAAGGAAAAAATGGCTAATATTGATGTATTAAAAGGAATAGGTGCAGAGCTGCAGGTCGAAACCGATTATCCGGGTTTTGAAGAAATGTTTACTGATCTCGAGAAGATTGGTCTGCAAACGGTCGATCCTGAATCGGTCCATGTGACTTTAGTAAATCCTTACGAAACGAGGATACCTGTATATTCAGAACGCGACGAAGATGCAATTAATAGTGCAAGGAATGAAGTGGGTAGATATCTTTCTCTGAATGTTGATGCTGGTCTTAAATTTACGCCTGTATACGATGCACTCAAGCCTTTCGGCAGTCGAAGAATCCGACACAGAAAAGTAGGTATCATGTTATTGGAGCAAGGTACATTAAGTGATTTACGTTCGGATATAGAGGCAATATTTTATGAAGAAGCTAAGATTAGGATATTGCCTGTAAAGGTATTTGTTGGGCACATCGCATTAGGACAAAAGACAGTTGAATTTAAAAAAATGCCACATGGAACATCACCGTTCACAAATGTGGCACGGCTACCAGACGTTATACCAGTGAACGGGTTCAATATTACAGAAAGAGTAATGCAAGCGAAATCGCCAAAAGAGAGCACCGAAAAATCAGATGGTACTCGTTATCGGAACAGGACAAAGGCGCAGCGCCGGACTTAATAGCTGGTCGAGTATATTTTGTAACTGTCGATATGATCAAACGTGCACCTCTATAAGGTATAATGGTACTTTGTGAGTGAGAAGTTAGTTATTAAAGGTGCGCGCGAGCATAATCTCAAGAATATTGATCTTGAGATTCCTCGGAATGCGCTTATAGTCATAACGGGGCTATCAGGTTCTGGAAAGTCATCTTTAGCATTTGATACGATTTATGCCGAAGGTCAGCGTCGTTACGTAGAATCACTCAGTGCATATGCCCGGCAATTTTTGGGTCTTATGGAAAAGCCGGATGTCGATCAAATAGATGGACTCAGCCCTGCTATAAGTATCGATCAAAAATCAACCAGCCGTAATCCGCGCAGTACGGTTGCAACCGTAACTGAAATATATGATTATTTACGACTGTTATATGCCCGCATTGGAATAGCGCATGGGCCTGATGGCAAGCCTATCAAAAGCATGTCCGTCCAAGAAATTGCCGACGGCGTAACTAACTTGCCCAAAGGTCACCGGTTAATGATATTGGCGCCGGTAGTTATCGACAAAAAGGGCGAACACGCCCACATTCCCGAATTGTATATGCGCCAAGGCTTTGCCCGCGCACGGGTCGATGGTGTTATTTACGCACTCGATGAATTCCCAGAACTCGATAAAAAATACAAACATAACATCGAAATCATAGTAGACCGAGTGGTCAACAACCCTGACCAAACGAGCCGAATTTTTCAGGCAGTCGAGTCAGGTTTGGCGATAGCCGATGGCCAGCTTATAACCGTTGATGCTGATGCCATCACCCAACAATCTGACGAAGATGCCTATGGCGACCCCGATGCACCAAAAAGGGGTATTACTGGTACAAATAGCGCAAGTGGCAGGGAAGTGCCTTTTTCGCAGCGCTACTATAATGCCGACTTTCCTGATTTTGTGGCCCCCGAAATGGAGCCGCGTACCTTTAGTTTTAACAGTCCGCACGGCGCTTGTTCGGTTTGTACAGGGCTTGGCACCCGGCTCGAGGTTGACCCAGAACTGGTGCTTCCTAACGGCAATTTAACTATCGCCGAAGGTGCAATACGACCATATAACCGCATGGCTCCCGACGCTTGGAATATGAAAAAAATAGCCGCTATGGCCGAACATAACCATTTTTCATTATCGGTACCGACAAGCGAACTGAGCCAGCAACAAACTGACCTAGTTTTATATGGGACGGGCGAGCAAAAGTACCGTATTTCACTAGGATCTGGCCGTTATTTTGATTCAACCTATGAAGGCGTGATACCTAATCTTGAGCGCCGCTACAAAGAAACTGACAGCGATTTTATGCGCCGCGAAATTGGCCGTTTCATGATCGAAAAACCTTGCCATGGCTGTCACGGCAAACGCCTTAAACCAGAAGTGTTGGCGGTGACAATTGCCGACCATTCGATTATGGATATGTGCGAACTGCCGGTTGATGAAGCAGTTATTTTATTTGATACGCTACAATTAACCCCGAAAGAACAAGATATTGCCCGACAAGTGTTCAAAGAAATAAAAGCCCGGCTTAATTTTATGCTGCAAGTAGGGTTAGGCTATCTTACCCTTGCCCGCAGTGCGGTAAGTTTAAGTGGCGGCGAAGCCCAGCGCATCCGATTGGCCACGCAGATTGGCAGCGGTTTGCAAGGAGTTTTGTATGTACTTGATGAACCTTCTATCGGCTTGCACCAACGTGACAACGACCGGCTTATAACTACACTAAAACATTTACGCGAACTTGGTAATACCGTGATAGTTGTCGAACACGACGAAGACACGATTCGTAGTGCTGATCACCTCATAGACATTGGCCCGGGTGCGGGGATTCACGGCGGATATGTGGTGGGTGAAGGTACGCCTGAAGAGGTAGCAAAAAACCCTAAGAGTATTACCGGCCAGTATTTAAGTGGCAAAAAATCTATTGCAGTTCCTAAAAAACGACGAGTGGGAAATGGCAATAGCATACGTATATTTGGCGCCCGAGAGCATAACCTCAAACGCGTCGATGTCGAAATTCCACTGGGTAAAATGGTAGTAGTCAGCGGCGTAAGTGGATCGGGCAAAAGTACACTTATAAATGACATACTTGCCAAAGAACTTTTGGCAAGGTTACACCGCGCCCATGAACCAGCCGGCAAACATGACAGAATTGAAGGCATAGAACAGCTAGATAAAGCGGTTATTATTAATCAGTCTCCAATTGGCCGTACGCCGCGCAGTAACCCGGCAACTTACGTGGGTCTGTTTACTCCTATCCGTGAATTATTTGCTGCAACCCCAGAAGCAAAAATACGCGGCTATAAAGCGGGGCGATTTAGTTTTAATGTGCGAGGTGGACGCTGCGAAAACTGCCAAGGTGACGGTGTCATAAAAATAGAAATGCATTTTTTACCTGATGTCTATGTGTCTTGTGAAGTATGCGGCGGCAAGCGCTACAACCGCGAAGCGCTAGAAATTAATTTTAAGGGTCAGACAATATCAGACATATTAGCGATGACCATCGAGCAGGCCCGCGATTTTTTTGCCAATCAGCCTAGTATCGCCAACAAGCTAGAGACCTTGGTACAAGTTGGTCTGGGATATATGACTTTAGGACAATCAGCCACAACACTCAGCGGCGGTGAAGCCCAGCGTGTAAAGTTGGCGACCGAGCTCAGCCGCCGCCCCACAGGCCGTACACTGTATATACTTGACGAACCTACTACGGGACTACACATAGACGACGTCAAGCGGCTGCTAGAAGTCCTGCATGCACTTGTTGATACAGGTAATAGTATGGTAATTATCGAACATAACCTCGACGTCATTAAATCTGCCGATTATTTAATAGATATGGGACCCGAAGGCGGTGGCGGTGGCGGCAACATTGTGGCATTTGGCACCCCAGAGCAAGTTGCCAAAAACAACAAAAGCTTCACAGGCCAGTTTCTTTCCCACATTTTGTAAATATAATTGCCGGACTCCTGTCGAACCAGTCTTTATAAATTTAATATTTAATAGGGCGGTAGGCGGGGCAGCCCCCCCTGTTTTATTATCGGTAATCCGAAACAACAACCAGGGGCAAGCCAGGCTAGACAGGACCCCGGCTAATAAATTTTCTAAGGTCTATAACTGTATTTATTTTTTGGATTGAAAGGGCTTTTTGATGGCCGCAATCAGTTTGCGTCGGCTTTTTTGGTCGCGCATGGCATGAATAAGTGGTGAACTAAAGCTAATTATCATTACAATGGCAATTATTGGCAGCAAAATTTTATCAATGTTAGGAATCTTATTACCAAGGGTAAACCCAAGCATAGTTACACCTACTGCCCACACAGTTGCGCCGACGATGTTATACATAAAAAATCGTTTGCGATCCATGCGCCCAACACCGGCTACAACGGGGGCAAATGTGCGCACAATCGGCACAAAGCGGGCAATAGTAACCGTTTTACCACCATGTTTTTCATAAAAATTTTGGGCTCTTGCGATGTATTCTGCCCTAAAAAATATGCCATCTTCTTTCGTAAATAGCCGTGGACCGGCACGTTTACCGATGTAATAACCAACATTATCGCCCAACACTGCAGCAAAGACCGTTGCTAGTAAAAGCCAGCCCAGGGGTAAATTGCCTTTGCTTGCTAAAAAGCCGGCTGTAAACAGTAGCGTATCGCCGGGTAAGAAAAAACCAATGAGCAGACCGGATTCAGCAAAAACAATGCTGGCTACTAAAAGTATGCCAAAAAATGCGCTTGATCCTTGAAGGATATGTTCGGGATTTATGCTCATGTATGTATCAGTTTATCATGGGAAGCACTGCATTCAGCTCTTATCTGTTATAATGGGTTAAAAGAATAGTATTAACGGAGGCTTTCATGAGTTCGCAGGCAATTGCATTAGCAGCAGAAGACAGAGTTATAACAGGTAAAAAGGTGAAAGCATTACGCCGGGAAGGTCTGGTTCCTGCTGTCGTATATGAGCGCGGCCAAGAATCCGACCACATAATGATCCCCTATATTCCTATGGTTAAAGTATGGAATAGCGCAGGCAAACACCACGTTATTAGTCTTAGTTATGGTAAAAAGCAAAAATCTACCCTCATTCAGCACATCACCCTAGACCCTGTAAAAGGTAGCATTGCCCACGTTGCTTTTCACGCCATCAAAATGAACGAAAAAGTCGAAACAGAAATTCCAGTCCGTTTAATTGGCAACGCTCCGGCTGCCCAAAAAGGCCTGATTGTCTATCAAAACCTGGCAAATGTTATGGTAAAAGGTTTGCCTGGTGATATTCCAGACTTTCTCGAACTTGATATATCGGCAATTACAGAACCCGATGATGACCTGAAGGTAGATGCGCTTACTATCCCTAAAAACCTCGAACTTGTAACCGCACTCGATCACATGCTTGTCAGTGTGGTGATTCCTCGGGCAGAAGTAGAAAAAGTAGCCGAAGATGAAGTAGCTGCCGAAGCCGTACCAAGCGAACATGGCACTGAAAAAGTAGAAGAAGCGAAAAGCTAGTTTATCCACAAAAATTACGCTGATAGCTAAAGATGAGCACGCCAGTCGTGCTCATCTTTATTTGACATAAGCAGTATAATTTTAGGTAGAGATTAAGTAAGAAAACAAAGAAAGTGTAACCAAAGTGGGTAACCCTGCGAACAATGCGATCCGCCCTTTTCAATTAAGTGTATCTGTACGAAGCGGGGAGGCGCTATGGGTGCCACCGGTGACGCTTGACGGTCTTTATAATGCACATGGCGTATACGGATCGCTCGGTGACCGTTTTTGTGACAGTGTGATACTGCCTGATTGGTGTCGTTGGTCAGACACTGGTAGCGTGGTTACTTTCGCTGCCCTTTATTCCGACCAAAGGCCACATATCTCGGTGTTTTCAAACCGAAGCCGTGGACGTGAAGATGCTCGTGGCTACAAACCAAAAAAACAAGAAGTTGCCGGAACGATGCTTACTGCCGAACAGACATGTTATGACACATCCATATCTAATTACCCACAAATAGTTTCAAGAATAGCGGGAGGCATATCAGTCGACCGGCTATTCGAAGTCGTATCGGTTGATACTGGTGACCATGCAGATGTTTTTGCACTGCTTACTACCGGTATAGAAGCTGCAATCGATCCATCCGTGATAGAAAGAATCCAACAACTACAGGGAGCCGGCGTCTAGTCCTGCAAAAAGCCGCCCGATTGGTGTTCCCATAATCTTGCATATAAACCACTCTTCTTTTTTAGTAGTTGCTTGTGCGTACCTTCTTCGGCAATTTTGCCGTCGTCTAGTACTATAATGCGGTCCATTTTATGAATAGTAGACAACCTGTGGGCAATGACTACGGCAGTTTTACCTTGCATGAGTTTCCAGAGTGCATCTTGAATCAATGCTTCGGCTTCACTATCGAGTGCACTAGTGGCTTCATCAAGAACAAGGATAGGAGCATTTTTGAGCATGGCCCTCGCAATGGCCACCCGTTGGCGTTGTCCACCCGAAAGTTTTACACCGCGTTCACCAACTAAAGTATCGTAGCCTTGTGGCAGTTTTGAAATAAATTCATGAGCATGGGCTTTTTTAGCGGCCGATTCGATGGCAACATTGGTTGCCCGCGGTATCCCGTAAGCAATATTTTCAGACAACGAACGATGGAATAACAGCGGTTCTTGCGGTACATAACTTATGGCCCGCCGTACCTCTGCTTGACGGCTTTTGGCAATATCCTGTCCGTCTATAACAATCGACCCATCCTGGATGTCCATAAATCGTAATAATAATTTTGTAACTGTCGTTTTACCGCCACCACTCGGGCCAACCAAACCCACCTTTTCACCTGGTGCGACCGTAAAACTTAAATTGGTAAATAAGGCGTCGGTAGCAGATTTGCTAGGATACCAAAAGCTAACATTACGAAACTCAACCGTACCATTTTTTACCGTAAAATCGTTAGGTAAACGAACATCTTGTACCTCTGTTGGTGAAAGCAAAATTGTTGTCATGTCCCGGGCGTCACCGTAGGCGCGGGCAATGTTGCGCAGCACATTCGAATTAAATTCGCGCAGCCGCTGCAAAGAATCACGCGTGAGTGCCGTAGCCAGCGCAATTGTGCCAATTGTCGCATAACCATGGAATACCGCCACTATACTCATAATAAGTGCCAGCGCACTGAGGGCAGAAACTAGGCCACTCAAGCGAATATCTTTTTTGATAGAAAATATGCGCAGCACATCGTTGGCTTTTTCTATTTTTTCTAGACCAATACCATAGCGCTTTATTTCGTGCCGTTCGCGGGCATAACTCTTCACAGCTAGGGCATTTGTGATGCTGTCGGCAAGTTGGCCGGTGTTGGCGCTTTCATGACCAGACCGGACGGCGTTTAAATGACTCGACCGCCGATTAGAACGGTAGGCAATATAGGTGTAAAGAATAACCGTGAATAGCAGTATTGTGGCGAAGCCCGGAAGTTTAATAAAAAGAATCACAAACGTCGCCGTTAAGTTTATGACAAGAGCGTATACTTGCCAGTAATAAGTTTCGAACAGCCGCTCGAATGAGCCTATAAATTTATTTGTTTGGGTGACCAGGCTGCCGGTAAAATTGTTGGCATGAAAAGTAGCATCGCGGTGAGTGAGGTTTTGGTAACAAAATGCCGCTAGGTCGTTTTCTATTTTTACCTGGGTTTTCCATATCACATTAAGGCTGAGTTGTTCTGAGGCTATCCTGATAAATTCTAGCACTGCAACAGAGATTACGAGCGGCCCAAAATCATGCCAAAAACCGGTATGTACACCACGCGCCAGCTTATCCAGCGCCAAACTGACCAAATATATGTTGCCAACGTAAGCTGATAACAAAAATAAAGGCCTTAGCACGGCAAGCGCCGCGATAGAACGTCCGTAGGGACGCATAAAACGCAAGAAAAAACGTTTGGTTTCGCGGTCGACATTCAGCATGGTTTTTTTAGCAGTCATTCTGATATAATAACAGAGAAGTAACCCCGCTCACATGCAAAAAATTATATTGTTTTATAAGTTCGTACCCATCACCGATACCGAATCGGTACTTTTTTGGCAGCGGGCTTTGTGTGAAAAACTAAACCTAAAGGGCCGTATTATTATTAGTCCCCACGGCATCAATGCCACGCTTGGTGGCGACCTGATGAGTCTGAAGTACTACACACGTGCAATGAAGGCTCATAGCCTGTTTGATGGCATCACTTACAAATGGAGCGATGGTGGACTTGAACATTTTCCGAAGTTAAAAGTTAAAGTGAAACC
>JAYUBM010000114.1:0-4492 GCA_043740875.1 bacterium
TTCGACCTTTTGGCGTGCAAAAAACCAATATGCGAAAGCCATTAAAACTTCAAAATAAGTAAGTTCGATAGTGCTGTTTTGCACAAGTTCTAAAAATAAGGTCAGCTCACTCGCAAATAAATTTGGTGGCGTAGCCGAAAGATTAATTTGAACGCGCTCGTTGACACGCGTTATATGAGGCGATATGGTTAAACCTACCTTTAGGCCTGCTGATTGCAACAAGGCAGCCGTGTAATAGCAAGTTGACGTCTTGCCGCTGGTGCCGGCAATGTGCACCACCTGATAACTGTTTTGTGGATTACCTAAATATTCCATAAAAGTACTCATTCGTTTTAGCGAATACTTTTGACGTTGCGAACGGGCTGGCGGCACAAATTGCAGTAAAGCTTGCTCGCAGTCACTTAGTGATGTTAATTTCATCTCCCAATTTCCTATTGCAGCGCGGCTGTTAAACGAGCAACATTATCAAGAGATTTTAAACGAAGCGGGCGCTGGCCCCACGCATGTTTATTAATTTGCACGCAATTTTCTTTGTAGCGTTTTTCTATAGTGCGTAGCTTATTAACAACCTCGTGGTCATACATAACCATAGTTACTTCTAGGTTTAAATCAAATGAGCGAATGTCCAGGTTACTCGATCCAACTACCGCCACCGAAGAGTCTACGGTAACGTGTTTCGTGTGTAAAAATACCGGTGATTTATACAAGTATACTTTTATACCGCTAGCAAGAAGCTCGTCATAATAAGACCGCTGCGCGTGACCAACTAATAACTTATCAATAATCTCTGAATTTATTATACTTACATCAACGCCTCGTTCTGCCGCACTGGTAAGGGCAGTCATAAGGGCGTCATCTGGTATGAAATACGGTGTGACAATGACTATTTTCTCTGTGGCAGCGTGAAATAATGAAGCATACAGTTTTAGGTTATTACTTCCCCCTTGGCCAGGACCGCTAGGCAATACTTGGGCTTTCACATTATTTTTAGGCTTTCCAGGTATATCTGCAGGTAAAAACACGTGGGTTTCAGCGTACCAATCGGTCCTAAAAACGCTGGCTAGTTGCCATACAATTGGCCCCTCTACTCGCACCACAAGTTCTTCGTAACACAATTCGTCCCTGCGATGATAATTTTTATTTATAATATTTTGTGACCCCGTATAGCCAATTTGGCCATCAATGGTGACTATTTTGCGGTGGTTACGAAGATCAGGGCGGGTAAAAGTTTTGCCCGGTCGCATATTAAATGGCAGCATTGGCCTCCACTGTATGCCTGATGAATTTAGCCGCCTTTTTAAATGTTTAAAATTGGGATATATTCTAGAGGCTAAGGCGTCATATAGTACATATACTTCTACCCCCCGTTTGACGGCCGCTTCTAGTGCTACTATAACCGGTTCACTCGTAGCGTCTAATGCTAGAATAAAATATTCGAAAAATATTCGTGTTTTGGCTTTATTAATGTCCTGTACTAGTGAGTCGATGGATGCACTGTATTCGTCAAAGAATTGTACATCATTACCACCAAATACCGGTAAACCACCTAAAGACTGATTTAATTTCACCAGTTGTTCTTGTACTTCCGATAAATCTGACGGACTCACCGAACCAGCATTGTTTTGAGTGCCAAGCTTTGTAAATTCGGCTGCTATGTGTGATTCAGCGTATTTTTGTAGAAAACGGCGTTGTTTTGGTAGGCGCGGCGTACCAAATGCCAAAAATGCGGTAGTACCAATAACCGGTTCTAACATTATAAGCATTAACCAAGCAGTAGCACTCGATGGTTTGCGGCCTTTTGCTACTAAAAACACCATTAAAACCCGCAATAGCCACTCGAATACTAGAAACAGCGTTACTAACAAGCCCCAGTGCAATGTCATTGTGGCAATCTATTTGGTGGTATGTTTATCATTTGGATAATCGAGCCGTTTGGGGTCTTTTGGTGGCTCTTCTGCCTGATCTAATGTTTTTTGTAAAACTTCTAAGACACTTTTTGCGTGCTCGCGACTCATGCCAACACGTGCTACTGCAAGTGGTTGGTTATTTGGGCCGGCACCCTGCATGAAATTCATAATTACACCGTAGTTATTTACCATTACGTGTACCATGTCTGTGTAGACGATTCGGGCGTCATATGGCGTCACCATGACAGTTTGTTGACCATTATTTGCCTCTTCATGCGTATGATGCATAGCCTCAGATTTTTTATCGTCATAGCCAGCTAGATCCCACAATTTGTCAGCCTCATTTTCTTGGACAGTAAAATGCATAATAAAAAGTTCCATTATATCTTCGCTGGGGCGTAATTCGCCTTTTTCTATAAGCCCTAAACGTTCTTCTGGCAGCTCGATAGCAGCCGATACTTCGACCAATGATTCTTTGGCACGTAAACGCATAGCGCGTATCGCGGCTCCTAATGCAGAAAATGGTGTGTTTTGCAGGTTACCCATATGGGGTCAATGATACACTTTTTAACTGATTTTCGCAAATTCATTGCACTTACTCACTACATCGTGGACACCTGCCTTCGCAGAATAGTTAGGCCAAGTGTAGCACAGTACTCACTAGGTGTGAGATAGTTCAATGCCTGGTGGGGACGGAAGAAATGGTAGTCATTGAGCCAGGCTGTAATTTGCTGACCCCTTTCTTCTAATGTCATGCTGCGTCTATCCTCGTCGAGGCATTCTTGTTGGAGCTTGCCAATCAGGTTCTCGACGTGCGGCTTGTCTTTCGGTGTATGTGGTCGGGCAAAGTACTGGGTAACGTGTTCCTGTTTGAGATACTCATAGGCATGTCGGTAGTTCTCCGAGCCATTGTCGTTCACAATCACGACGTCAGTGCCAAAGACATCAATGACCTTCTGTAGGGCTCGTTTGGCTTGCCAGCTACTCGGTTGGCCACCGAGATGAATCACCGCTTCTTTGGTATAGATGTCGACCGCTACGAAGGCATAGTGTTTTACACCTCCGAGATAGATATGCTTCATGTCGAACTCGACAACGCAACGCGGTTTCTCGGTCTTCAGTAAATAAGGTTTGCGCAGCTTCCACACTTGTTTGGCTTTTTGCGCCCGCTTTTGAGAGCGTACTATTGTAGCCCGGAAATAGAGCTCAAAACGTTTAATAATACGACCAATGGTAGCTGATGAGTAGTGGTATGCATAGTCGCGGAAGACAATCCGGGCTAGTTTCTTAGCTGAGTAACTCGGATAGTCGATTCGCAAGCGACGTATCACTGCTACAAAGTCAGTATGGTAGGTTGCCTGACGGACTGACTTTGGTCGAGTACTACGACTCTCGAGCGATGCGAGATACTTTGGATCGTAGCGCTTAAACCATTTGTAGAAGTAGCTTCTACTAATGGCATAGTGTCTACAAGTGAGGCTAACACTATGACTTTTGTTTAAGAAGTGTTCAATAACAGCCAAGCGATGCTTGGCTTGTTTTGACAGCTTCACACTTCTTATCCTGCTTAAAGCTAAGTTATTTGGTAAAGTTGTACCATAGATCGTAGATGATCCAATACGGTTAGACATGTCAGTGTCTCTCCTTCGTAGTTATTAGTTTGTTACAAAACCTATTCTACGATGAGGATTGTCTACGATCTATTTGAGTACATCCAATTCATTACTGCAAACATCTTCATGAAATAAATATAAACTTGTATACTATGGCGGTGATTACCGTACATGAAAACGTTAGCTTGAAACTGTTTAGTACAATGCGGCTGGGTGGCAATGCCCGTTTTGTATGTGAAGTTACCTCAAAAGCGGATGTGGCCGAGGCAGTTAGGTTTGCCAAAAAGCGCCAGTTGCAATGCCGGGTAATAGGAATTGGTAGCAATATTATATGGCAAGATAGTGGCTTTAATGGGTTACTTATTGTCAATAAAATTTTAGGACAATTTATTCACAGCGACGGCGTAAGCATAACATTTGGTGCCGGGCTTTTATGGGACGATGCGGTGGATTTTGCAGTATCCCATAGTTTATCTGGCATAGAATTTTTGAGTCTCATACCTGGTAGTGTGGGTGCAACACCGGTGCAAAACGTTGGAGCATACGGCGCAGAAATTAAAGATGTTTTTACTTCGCTAGAAGCATATGATTTAGAAAATGAAAAAATTGTATGCCTTTCGCGCCACGAATGTGGGTTTGCTTACCGCAGCAGCCGTTTTAAATTAACAGATACGGGGAGATTCATAATTATGAATATTACCTTGAAGTTAAATACGGCAAAACCCCGTGCTCCCTTTTACGAAAGCCTGCAAGCCTATCTTGATACATATAATATATCTGATTACACTGCTGCTGCCATTAGGCAAGCGGTTGTTGCTATTAGGTCAAGCAAACTTCCTGATCCTGCTAAAATAGCGAATAATGGGTCTTTTTTTGCAAATCCCCTTATTACACAAGCGCGCTTTGTACAATTGCAATCCACATATCCGCAGATTAAGGGCTGGCCATTACCAAAAGGCCAAGTAAAAATAG
>JAYUBM010000115.1:0-1269 GCA_043740875.1 bacterium
AATGCAAATACCCACCCAACTATAAGAAGTAAAATACCAAAAATACCCAAAAATACCCTTAAGCGAAAACTATTAAAATTAGGCACGCGTAATTTGCGATCTTTGAGCACTTTCTTTGTACCCAATGCTGCGACCACTGGTGCACTGTCGGTATTATCAAGTTCAATTACTTCGTCTTGGCTTGCGCTTGTTAATGCAGCTGCGGTAATTGGATTCATTTCGGCGTCCAGTTCTTCGCTACTTATAGTAGTAGAATCGCTGGTTTCAAAAGGTACAGGCGGCACAGCTGGTTTTGCTTGTAGTGATTTTGCAACGTGTAAGCCGGCTGCACCGGCCAAGGGCAAAATACTTGAATCACTCGTAATTAGGACAATACTTTTGTTGGCAGCTTTACCGGCGCGTTTTAAAAGCTTCATATTAACAGTGCTCAAAAAAGTGGTGGTACGTTTTGGTAAAACAAGTGCCACTACTTTGTCGTTGCTTTGCTCTACTTTATTGATAACGCTGGTAATTTCGTCGTCAATATCGATATACACAATGTCTTTTGCCATATTTATTAAACTTTCAGTAATCGGTTAATTCTATCTTTGAGTTTACCGCTACTTTTTATCTCACTTGTTACAAATGTGTCTGCCCCTACGCGCAAAAGTCCCATTGCTGTAATAAAAGTATGATCGTTAAGCGTTTGGGTCGTATCTGTTATTCCTACGACGTCATCGGGGTGAATATGCTGTATCTGAGGCTTGCGCGTAAATGGCAAGCTGCGATACCAATTTTGTTCTTCGAGCGCGTCAACAAGCATATGCAGCGAAGAACCGCCGCCACACAGTAACAAACGATGCGGCATAGTGTCTACCGAAAATTCACTCAAAGCCAGTTCGACACCGCTCATCCACACAGAAAGTGTTTTATGTAGGGCTGATTCGACAATTGGTACCTTTTTTTGTGGAACACGGCCTTCGGCCAGACCCAATTTTATAATTTCTGCTTGCGCAAAAGGAATACCGATAGTGCGTTCGATGGAGCGTGTAAAAGCTCGGCCGCCAATTCCAAACATTTTAGTGCCTTCTACACCGCCTTCGTGCACCACAGCTATATCAGTTGTACCACCGCCAACATCCATTAATATTGCACTCATCGTGCTTGTTCCGTCGTCGCCTATTACGGCCCGGGCAACCGCAAAAGGTTCGGCCGCGACTGCCAATAATTCCAGGTCCAGTTCGGTGGCCACCCGCTCGAGGGCGCCAATGTGAATCATAGGAGCAAATG
>JAYUBM010000116.1:0-4431 GCA_043740875.1 bacterium
CGTGCAATGAAGGCTCATAGCCTGTTTGATGGCATCACTTACAAATGGAGCGATGGTGGACTTGAACATTTTCCGAAGTTAAAAGTTAAAGTGAAACCCGAAATTGTGGCTTTTGACGCTGTTGATGAAATTGTTGTGGGTAAAAACGGCATCGAAAACGGTGGCAAGCATCTAAAGCCCGAGGCTGTTCATAAACTGGTACAAGAACACGGTGACGATGTTATTTTTTATGACGGCCGCAATATGTACGAGGCTCAGATTGGCAAGTTCAAAAATGCTGTTATTCCTAAGGCAGTTACCAGCCGTGACTTTAAAAAGGACCTCGAGACGGGCGAAATTTCCCAGCACAAAGATAAGCCCATTGTAACGTACTGCACCGGTGGTATCCGCTGCGAAATACTCAGTGCTATGATGATCAACCGCGGCTATAAAAATGTCTATCAAATGGACGGCGGTATTGTAAAATACGGCGAAAAGTTCGCTGACAGCGGACTATGGGAAGGCAAGTTGTTCGTGTTCGACGACCGTATGAAAATGGGCTTTTCGGATGAATCGAAAGATATCGGCGTCTGCGAAAACTGCGGGAAAGCTACCAGTCATCAGATTAACAGCGCAAATGTCCGCCGCCGCTTGCACGTTATGTGCGAAAACTGCGCTAAAATAGCTACACCAAAAGACTGATAAGCCTTTACTTCTGGAGTAAACGGAAAGTAAGTACATTGTTTTCGGCACCAAGAACAAGCCGGAGCTCATACGACTGGCCCGCTACAGCGTGATAGTTGATTGCATCGTCTATTTTTCCGAAGTTGTCGCAGTTTCCACCATAGATAACCGATCCGTAACCTGATTGCGCGTACTCGCTTGGGTCTGTCCCTGAAATATTATCAATAGTAATGTGTGGGTATTTTAGTTGTAAGTAGTGCATCGCAACAGAAGTTTTTTGCTCGCTGTCACTTGCAAGAATAGGATCAGCCTCCGTAAGGTCAGTCTGCGACCTATCGTTTTGAATAGCTGAGGGCATACAAAGCATTTCATCTAAAATGCCCAGCGTTTGTTCGCGACTTGCCCGCACTGTCAAAGCGGCGTAGGGGTTTTCTGGTCCTGTACTATAAACTGACTCGGTCGGTTTTAGTATATTCTTTTTAGCCCAGCTTTTAGTTTCAGGTGCCAAAAATGCTGCTGGTAGTGTATAGGCTACGCGAGGATATGACACATTACTACCAAATGTCGATCGAAGCACCGCAAAATGGGCTATCGTAAAACGGTCTAATTTAACTTTTTGATCGTCAACCTCTCGTGGTAGTGGCGTCAAATCCACTAATGCAACGCTTCTGGCGAGGCCGGGAAACTGTGGATCTTGCAGGACTCTTAATATAAAAGCAGCTGCCGATCTTTCTATCTGGTATCTTTGTTCATTGCCGCGAACACCCTCAATCCCGGGCGATGTAAAGTAGCCTGACTTATCTCCATCAGCGATGCCAAACAATGCCTGTGACGCCGCAAAAAGGGTATCCGCAGTTTGCAATTCTTCTTCATAGCCTTCATGCAAAAGTAATTGCTCGGGGTCGGGGGTCGTTTCGAGCCACGGTAATCTGTCAATCATCTGTACAGTTAAGCGCACACCGTGTATCGATGCAAGCATGACCAGAAACGAAAGAAGCAATATCATATTGCTTAAATAGCTAAAACATGTTATAATCTTTAGATTAAATGCAGGTTGATATAAATGCACCGTAATAATAAGGGTGAGCTTATGCTTTTTAGTCGTCGTACCGCCATTATGGGTGCGATAGCCGGCGGCTTGGCATTGTATAACGATACGTCCCGCGCGGCTATTGTGAACGCTTTAAGAAGTGACCCTGAAAAAGATAAAAACAAAGTACCGCATTTGCCAGCTAGTATTCTACCAGAGGCAGTACCCCTAAGTGGTAACGTCTTAAACTTAAATGACAGGTGGCAGGTCAATACTGATTACGCAGCGGTCGTAGACAGGCTTAGTATGAGTAACCCTAAGAAAGACTTTGTTAAATTTGCAATTGCCGGCGTCATAGACGTCTTGTCAAATCAAGACAGCATAAATAAGCTAAACAACGGTGTCCCTTATACTATCAACCCCCGTGTAATGTTAGCTCAGGCGGTATTAGAAACATACTACGGAACTGATGCTACGGCGGCACTTGGAAACTACTTTGGAATTCAGTCTTCTGGTAAAAATACGGTCCCTGTAGCTACACATGAAGATCTTGGCAAAGGAAAAGAGCCTAAGATTGGAAGCTTTAGAGTCTATAACCCAGCCTTTCCTTTCGATAGCTTTCACGACTATGCGCGGCTTATAAGTACAAAGAGCTATTTTGCTGATGCAGCAGTATGCCGTTACGACGACAAAAAATATTTGTTGGGTCTTGAAAACGTTATTAACGCTGATGGCGATGTTATAGGTAAGCAAGGTGGGGAATACCAAGGGAACAAGGTAATGTCCTATGCTACGGACAGAGGTTATGTAGCAAGTGTTATGAACGTAATTGATTTTCTTAACCTAGATCAGGTATTCACAGTTGATCCCACACGAACGTAGGCACAATATACTTGACACCTGTATAAATTAAGTATAAAATAGTAATAATTATTTTGGAGTTATTGATATGGAAACTGAAACAACCCGAACAAAACGACATCCCTTTGCGGCAATTCATCGAAGAGTGAGCGGCCATATTGATTCTGTGGGTGGTAATCCTGAGCAAGCCGCTGCAAGCCGTGTAAGAAAAGCCATATGGGCCGGCCGAATTGCACTGACAGCATTAGCAATAACGGGCGCAGCAGCTGTGGTACATAGATTCCAAGATGGTGGAGTAAGAGAAGTTGTTCGTGGTACTAAAAGTGACCTTGCAAGTGTTGCGAATGGCACTAAAAACGCTGAAGCTCAAAACATGTCAAGTCCTGAAAAAACAATAATTACCTCTACGGCCACTACTCTCGGTGAATCCGCCACAGCCGCAGGTGTACGTGTTATCCACTGCGATGGCACATACAAAGCTATAACGGTACATAGTATCGCTAATACTCCACAAAATGAGATTATACATCTAAACCCCGGTATAAGTGCTGCACAGGCCCTAGAAATTTATAACAGTCCAGTATTCAATGGCATGAACAGCGGTGGTTTTGATGCCAACCAACTTCATGCTGGAAGCAGATTCAACGTCCCAACGAACTGTTAGTAATCTTTATAGTGTGTTAGTTAGATATACTAGTTGTAGAGTGAACAAAGCTTTACAGGAAAAACTTTTAGACCTACCGAAAACTCCCGGCGTGTATTTTCATAAAAACGCCGAGGGGAAGATTATTTATGTGGGCAAAGCGGCGGTTCTGCGCAACCGGGTACGCCAGTATTTTCAAAACAGTCGTATCCGTGACCCAAAAACAGACGCTCTTGTACTTGAGATTGACGACACCGACTGGATAGAGGTCGAGACCGAAATTGACGCCTTGTTTTTAGAAGCCGAGATGATCCGTAGGTATTTGCCGCCATATAACATTTTGTTACGTGACGACAAATCTTTGCAGTTTGTGCGCATCGACCACAAAAGTGATTATCCAACCGTTGTTTTTACCCGCCGACCCTTGGACGATGGTGCCGAATATTATGGTCCGTATATGAATGGCTGGCAGGTGAAGCGTGCCCTGAAATACTTACGGCGCATTTTTCCGTACGCTATCCGCCGCGAAGAAGGCACCATGGGCAGTACATTGTACCAACAAATCGGACTAGATCCAGGAGTTGAAAGTGGTAAAACCAGCCTCAAAGAATACCGTTCTAACCTGTTAAAACTGGGGCATTATTTGCGCGGTGAACGGGTGAGTGTGGTAAAAGATATCGAAAAAGAGATGAAACTAGCCGCCCGTGAATCGGATTTTGAGCGGGCTGCAAAACTGCGTAATCAAATGTTTGCGATTGGTGCGCTTGGCAAGCAGATTATATTTAGTGACCGTGAGTTTTTGGACCTCAGTAAAGACCGCGGGCTTGTAGGGCTGCAAGACTTACTGGGGCTGTTAAAGCCGCCACGCCGCATTGAAGGCTATGACATAAGCCATATGAGCGGTACCGATACAGTTGCCAGTATGGTAGTGTTCAGCCAGGGAATCCCCGACAAAACAGCCTACCGTAAGTTTAAAATGCGTATTCCTGGCAATAATGACTTTGCACACATGAACGAAGTAATTACCCGCCGGTTAAGTGAAAAAAATGTCAAAGCCTGGGGCTTGCCCGATTTGTTTTTGATCGACGGCGGCAAAGGGCAGGTGAGCGCTGCGCTTGCCGCCCGTGACGCCGCAGGCTATACGCGAATTCCTATGATAGGACTCGCAAAACGTGAAGAGGAGATTGTAATACATCCAGAAAATAGTAGTGTCGTTCTGCACGAAGATTATGCC
>JAYUBM010000117.1:0-4426 GCA_043740875.1 bacterium
TGGCACTGTACTATTTTTTGAAACATCGTTTTAGCGGTGTCCGCACGGGTTCGCGGGTGCTACATAAAGAATTCGTAAAACTACGCCAACGGCTCATGAGCCAACCAAAGCGGCTGATAGGACTATTGCTTTTGTCGCTTACCACGCTGACAGTTAATAGCGCTATTTTATACTTTGCAGCAGCGGCAGTACATATGCACCTTTCGCCACTGCATGCCCTGATTGCTCTGAGCACTGGCGTGGCGCTGGGTAGTTTGATACCTACACCAGGCGGAATAGGTGGTGTCGAAGCCGGAATTGTCGCTACTATGTATGCGTTAGGATTAAATCTTGAACTTGCAACCAGCACAGCGTTGCTTTTTCGGGCAGCAACTTATGTGCAGCCCCTTATCCCAGGGTTGTTAGCATACCTTTGGTTACGCCAAAAAAAGCTTATTTAACGAGAGTTAAATATATCTTAAGTAGTTTCCAAAAGTGCTACTGCCGCAACGTGCCTATAAGCTGTGCTCACATCTTTTCGCGGTTCCAATCCGGCAAATCTTTTAATAATTTCATAGCGGTCAAAGGGGTTTATAGGTGCTTTGCGCTTTCGAGGCAACGGATAGTTTTGGCGCAAATGTTTTACCATCCATTCCGACTGTTTTACGTTACCTATTCCCCTGCTCACCAGATTATCCGTGAGAAGTAATAGAGACAAACCTGACTTAAGATTTTCAGACTCTTCTCTGGCTAAACGACGATCATCTACTGTATCACCGCTGTAATCTTTAATGAATTGTTCAGCAATACTAAGTTCTGCCTCATAAGAGGGAGACTGGCCATTAAAATCAGGAATGTACTTACCGTATTTATGTTGCATCAAATAACTATTGGCGAGTGCATCGGCGCTCAGTTCATAAAATATCCAATCTAGTGCGTAGTCTACAGAAACTAAAGATTTTCTTGATCCATCATCTAAATTATCGCCACCTATGGCAACGACTGGAGCAACTTCACCAACAAGATCATCACCACGCTTAAATATTTCAAAAGTATCACTAATGGCTTGTTGATACTGCTTAAACTGGGTCATAGAAATAACTGCACGCCTGTTCCAGGTTGATCTTCTTTCATTTTGCCTTATCGAGCAGCCAACGTCCAAATGAGATGCAGTTGCAGTTGTGCTCATTACTAACTGCAGATCGGATAAATGATTGCTCACGATAGGCAAAAATTCATCTGCAACACCAAGCTCAGAAAAAGTACTTATAATATCAGCTGTCATTGACGTTGCATATTCTGTATTTATTACAGGTACAGCTTCGTGGTTAGCCGCAGCCTGCGGTACATCAGGGCGTAAGTTTATTAGTTCACCCATGGTGCGTCTCACTTTTGCGCCATTTATCAATTTCACCGTGGTTGCCGCTTAACAATACGTCTGGTACTTTTTGGCCCCGGAACTCTTCGGGCCGCGTGTAGTGCGGGTATTCTATGCTGACATCATCGGCCTGAAAGCTTTCGATTTCAGCTGAACTTTCTCCACCAAGCACACCCGGCAATAAGCGTACGACTGAATCAATCAAAACCATAGCCGGTATTTCACCGCCCGTTAACACATAATTTCCTACACAAAACTGCTCATCTATCCAAGCCGCTATTCGTTCGTCGTAGCCTTCATAGCGGGGACAGACAACTATAATATCTTGGTCTTTCGCTGCTAATTGTTTGGCATGTGATTGTTTAAACACAGTACCGCGCGGCGTTGGTAAATATACTTTTGCGTTCGGACTTATTGTTTTGGCATGCTCTATCGCTGCAACCAGCGGCTCTATACGCAGCAGCATCCCATCGCCGCCGCCATACGGCGTATCATCAACTGTTCGCCGCGATCCTAACCCAAATGTCCGTAAGTCAATCATGCAAAAAACAGCGGCTTTTTGCTGTTGGGCACGCCACATCATACTACTGTTCAAAACTTTGTCGAACATTTCTGGGAATAAAGTTATGACTTGTATTTTCATTAATCTTATTATATAACAAATTATTTCAATCTCAAAACTTAAGCGTAATATATCTTACATCTTTTTGAGGCTGGTGCTTGTAAGCTTTTATGAGTAGAAGTGGGGTATTATATTATGGCAATATCATCAGCGGAACTTTTAATTACAAAGGAGGATTCGAGCAAGCTTATCAGGCAAGCGGTGACTTCATTCGATTTTGCCCTTGACGCAGTATCGGCCGATACAACATATTGGCGAGATGGTTCGTCTGGTTATATGAGCCGGGGGGATGCAGCCCTTGGTATGCATTCGTACTATGCCGATGAAGAAGATTTACGACAAGATTTAACCCCAGCTACAAGTATTAGCGCACGCAGAGGCGGCGACGTCGTCACTATAGACAGCCGATTAGGTATACAAGCTGACTTTGCTGGTAATGTGCCAAGCGAAGCACAGGCTGCTTTGATTATATATAACGCTATTCATACACTGACTGAAGGCAGAATGCCCGGTATACCTTACAGCTAAAAATAAGCACCTATTATCATCATCTGTTTCCCAAGATAAAAAAGCCCAAAACGTATAAAACTTAAAAGACCACCAGCTCGGTGGTCTTTTAATCACATAAAGCTCCCAACAATTTTTGTTGTTGGCTCGCATGAGCTTAAAATTCGTGCGACCCTTTAATACTAACGTATTTAGGCGGATTTTTCAAGGTGATTAACCCTTACGGTTATCCACTGCTGTGTATAAACCTAAGGTGGCTAAACGTAACCGCAAAGACGATATTTTTTTCTATATGTCGAGGTCGTCGAGGTCGTTTAACTCTTTGCGCGTTTTGCTAATTGCATCGCTGTGTTCTTCAACTTCTTTTGCGGCAATCGCTGGTGCTGCCGATGAGCTCCAGGCGTCTTCAACAGGTGCTGATGGAGTGCGCTTAACTTCTTCAGTAGTGTTCTTGTCACTGCTACCCGGTTGTTCGTCTTCTTGCCGATGGTTATCATCTCGGCGCTCTTCGCGGCGATTATCCGAACGGCTATCAGAACGTTCATCGCGGCGGCCTTCTTCTTGCTGACGGTCGTCTTGGCGGTCTTCACGCGGTGGCCGTGGTTCACCATTGTCAACAATTTTAAGGTTATAACGGGCATCGTTTTTGGTTCCTAGTGCACGCAAAAGTGTGCGCAGGCTCTGGGCTGTTGCTCCACGTTTACCTATAACTCGACCAAGATCTTCAGGATCAACGGTTAGTTCTAATAAAACGCCTTTTTCGTCAATCGTGCGCGCAATTTTTACTGCGTCCGGATTTCCGACTAAAGACTTAACAATATATTCAACAAACTGTAGGTCAATGGTATTATCCATAAGAAATTCTCCCTTTATTAGTACTGACTCTAGTATAGCAAATCGCTTGTGTGTATTTAAGCTGCGGTTTCGGGTTTTTCTGGAGTCTCTGTAGTGCTGGTTTCTTCAGTCACTGTTTCTTCGGCTGCTACTCTTTTGGTAGTTTCTGTCGATTCTTCTGGCATTACTTCTGGGGTCTCTTCTACCGGAACCGCTTTTGATTCGGTTTTAGGTGTCTCGTCGACAGCTTTTTCTTGCGCTGGCTGATTACGGCGAAGTTTAGTAACTTTTTTAATTGTTTTCGTTTTAGAAGTGTCAATTTTAACCCAAGAAGGTAGTTTTAGTCCTTCTTTTTGTAATAGTGAAGCCACGCGGTCTGATGGCTGGGCTCCATTCGATAAAAACAAAGTAGCTTTTTCTTTGTCTAATATTGTTAACTTTGTGTGTGGATTATAGTGGCCAATTTGGGCGACTATACGGCCGCTGCTTGGGGCTCGCTGCGCTTCTTGCACGATTACGCGGAACTCTGCATGACCTTTACGACCGACTCTCTGAAAACGGATTGCAAGCATAATCTGAAATACCTTATAACACTTAAATTTAATACGAAACGATTTACCTTATTTTACAGATAAGACGGGCATTTGTCAACAGAGTTCGTGCTGTCTGCATTATAAAATGCTTTTTGGCGCTTTTTGGCAGAATGAATTAAGCATTTACGGCTTTTGCACTAAATAGCGCCGCATCGGCTGCTTTGATTTGGGCAATTTGTTTGCTTGGGCCTGTACCGGAACCCCTCATTTCGGATTCGACAAAAACTCCTACCGTGAAAATTTTATCGTGATCCGGACCATCTTCGCCGAGTACTTTATATGAGGGCGTAAAACCTTCGGTACTTTGAATATGCTCTTGGTAGCGTGATTTTGGATCCATCCATGATCCAGATGTCAAAATATCTTCGAACGTTACTAATACACTTTTTTCGATAAAATTGCGGACAGCTTCGTAGCCTTGGTCCAGATAAAGTGCGCCAATAACAGACTCATAACAGTTGGCCAAAATTTGTTCACGAGCTCTTTCGGTGCCTCGTTTTTCGCCCCGTGAAA
>JAYUBM010000118.1:0-4359 GCA_043740875.1 bacterium
TGCTCTGAATAAAAAATAAACCAGTCAAAATGAAAATAGTAATAGGAATAATAAAACTAGCAAGGGCTGGCGTGGCTACCTTGATCCCTTCGACGGCAGAAAGTACACTAATTGCAGGGGTAATAATGCCGTCACCAAACAACAAACCTGCACCAAATGTGAGCATTATGGCAATGCCAGTTACCGTTCTTCCCCTATGTTTTCGCAGCAATGCGACTAGCGCAAATACCCCTCCCTCTCCTTCATTATCAGCGCGCAATACAAAAATAACATATTTTAGCGCAACAATCAGGATAAGCGCCCACAACACCACCGAAATAAGACCAGTTATATCTGAGGGCCGGTGTTTGCCGCCTCCGCCAAAAAATATTTCACTTAATGCGTACAGAGGGCTAGTACCAATATCGCCGTAAACAACCCCAAGCGCCCCAAAAGCTAATGCCGTCAGACCCGTTTTTTTATGTGACATAGTTCACTATCTCTTTCCCCATAATTGTATCTGTTAATAAGCAATAGTACAATGTATAAAGTGACAGTAAACTTGGCACTATTAATTTACAGCTAAACTGTGACAATGCATGGATATTATTTAGTTATAATATTCAAACTTTGTTCGATACGGCGTATATCGGCAAGTACATTAGAACGGATGGGGTCAAATAAAACTAACTCTAACACAGGGTCGCCGCCATTTTTAGCAAACCGGCAACGGTCGCCTGGTTCTTTTTTAACGCTAAGTCTTTGCAGAGTTTGAATCACCTGTATTTTATAAATGCCCTGAATCTTATCTAATATGCCTTCTTTTTTAGCATAAAATTGCATGACTGCGCTGTAGCCCAAAACTTTTTTAGATAATATAGGCTTTTGAGAAATTCGAATCAATATATCATTTAAGGAATGGTCAATGCCAAAAGATAGTTCGTACATTTCATGCCGGAAGCCGCCTATGCGCGGACCAAGCTCAATAATTTTCCAACCGTCTTCGGTTCGCAAAAATTCGATATGGCAGCTTGTACTGCGCATACCAAGTGCCTTTATAGCTTTAATGGCTACCGCATGGGCAGCTTCGGCATGAGCTGTGCTTAACTGTGAAGGCGTCATACGCGTATAACCAAAAAAGTCATCAAAACCAACTTCGCGGCCAGTTTTTACATATACAATTGGTGCAAAATATATCTCATTGGCAGCATTCACATATGCATCTACCGAATACATACTCCCTTCCATATATTCCTCTACTAATATTTTAGGGATGCCACGCCCACGCTTGGTTTTATATATTTGATCTATCTTTTTTATAGTTATAGCAAGCACTTGCTCTAGTTCTTCGCGGTGATAACAAATACTTACCAACAGACTTGCTGCTAAGCCGGAAGGTTTTACGACCAATGGGTATCCAACATTTTTTTCAATACGTTTAATAGTCTCTTCAGAATCATCATGTACGACGGTAGATTTAGGCGCTATGGCATTATCGTAATTGCGCAGCAGTTCACGCATTTCAATTTTTTCTGTTGTCCAGCGCAGTGACGTTTCGGTTGGCAAGATGCAGCCAGGCAAAAAAGGAATCACTTTTCGTAAATATGGTACGTTTCCATCCCCTAAGCAGGTAGCAGTTAAAATTTGATCGGCATAAGGTTTTAAGCAGTTTTGTAGTTTGTCCCGGTTTTGAAAATCTACCGAAAGAATAGTTAATCCTTCAAGGGTAGTTTGCCAGTCTTTGGGTGTCTTTTTGCTATCAAGTAGCAAGATTGGATCAATTTTTTTATCTAATTGTTCGCTTAGTTTTTCTATGGCAGTAAACTGCTGTAAAGAAATACCGTTTACAAACAGTACCTTATTACGGTGTTCAGCAATTTGATTTTTTGTCATAAATTATTAGTTTAAATGGACGCTAGACTACCCGGGCAGTGGTCCGTGTTCTAATCGTCAATAGTAACATATTCAGTCACATAATTCAATCAAATAATCCGCCAAAGACTCTGTAATACTTCTTGATTGTTCACTAAAAGATACGGGAGATAATCCTGGTTTACTGTTTAGTTCAATAAGTTTCCAACCATTAGGTGTATTTGCAAAATCAAGAGCATAATAACGGGGATAATCTGCAAAAAATGAATCTATTTCTAAAGCAAGATTAATTACCTCTATTGGTATTTCGTTTGGAAATAAATGCCGCTCACTGCCTCCCTGTGAAACATTTGCCCTATATTCGCCTAGCTTAGGAATTCTAAGCGTACCACCCCACACACGGCCGTTACCTAATTTAATTCTAAGGTCATGCATCCCATCAGTCATTCCCTTGATGCCAACGCTCGTATCCAAAAATTCTTGGACAATCATTGGATAGTTATCACTAATATTTTTAATGACGTTTTCACGAGTACCAATCTGTACTGCAATACCTCCATAAGACACAGGTTCTTTGACAACAATTAATTCGCTTTCAATTTTTTGGATTGCCGCTATCAATTCAACGTTGTCTTTACAAATTATAGTTTCTGGCTGGTATTTACTGAAAAATTTATAAGTTTCTATCTTACTTTCTGTAATATGAGAAACAAATACGGGATTCAATACTTTTACATCAGTTGCAATAAAATCACCTTTTTCTAAAACAATGTCAGCTTTGATATTTTTATTTACTTTAAACTCATCAACAGGTACTTTTCTGTCAGTTGTATAACCCCTTGAAAACACACCATTTCCTAAATATGTTGTCATGTCGGTGACAAAATATGCTTGAGCTCCGCGTGCTTTTATAAGTAAGAGTAAATCAAGGTAGGCGTTCCAGTAGTATACTTCTTTAAATGGATACTTATCTGCATCGATATTCCGGCAATATATTGCAACAGTTTTCATACTAAACCCACAATATATCTTGCGAAGCTATTAATAAAACCCTGTGCCAGCGGGCCGTTATTAGCCCTAAATAAACCCGGCTGCTTGTTGAGTTCCATAAGTATCCATCCGTTTTTACCTTTAGCAAAATCTTGGGCATAATATCTTGGCAAGTCGGGTAGCTGACTATCTATTTCGTAGGCCATATTACGAACTTCCTGAGGTATTTGGTCGACAGATAATAGAACTTCGGTGCCCCCTTGTGAAACATTTGAATGTAATTTACCTGCTTTTGGCTGACGAAGTGTGGCGCCTATAATTTTGTTGCCTGCCATTAAAACTCGTACATCATGGACGCCGTTTGCCAGCCCTTTTACACCAGCACTCATATCAACAAATTCTTGCACAAGTAGTGGATAAGTTTCGTGTCCGGGAACCTGCAAAGACTTTTTTAAGCCAATGTATACTTGTTTGCCACCATTACTTTCGGGGTTTTTTACTACTGCCATTTCTGTTGAAGTAAGCAGTAAAGCAGCCTTCAGCTCGTCTGCATTATGCACCACAGCCGATTTTGGTTGGTATTTTTTAAACTGCTCATACATGTTTATTTTATTACCTAAAATAGTATGTAGACGCAGGTCAGTAACGGTAGGTATATCTGTGCCCTCAAACCCGCCTTTATTAAATATAAGGTCAGCAACTATGGGCCCTACTTGTTTAAAGTTTGCTACTTCGCTTACTTTATTTATTGACCATGCACTGTTAAATTTACCGTTTCCCTGGTAAGTTTTATTGTCGGTCACAAAAAACACATTGGCCCCAGCTTGCTTAATGGCTAGTAAATACTCTTGGTATGAATGATAATATAAATCACGTACCGAAAATGGATATTTTTCGGCATCAATATTACGGACAAAAAAAGCAATTGTTTTCATTGATTATACTAAGAGTAACTTATAGCACGAGGATAGTACAATATGGCCAACCAACATACAGCTTGTCTATTTGATCAATGGGTATCCATGTCTGCACCCTTATTTCATACCAGTACATTTTGGCCGGTGTTTCCTGAATCCGAAGTGAAAAAATTTATCATGGGTACTGATGGTCAGCCTGTTTTTTCAAAAGACACGGATATGAAGGCAATACTTGAAACAAAGAGCAAAATTCTTAAATTTATTGAAGTGGTAAAAGCTTATCCGAACGACCAATATGCCTGCAAAAATACCTATCTCGAATTTGAATATGAACGACTCGACGTACTCGATTTAATTTTGCACGCTGGCGATAATGTTTTCTCAAAAAAATATAACGATAAATTGTTTGGTACATTGCCTGAATTACATTATTCACAAGCACTCCAGTATTTAAAATATCAGATATCTGCAGTAGATCCGCATTCAGCTGAAGTTAAAGCTGCCAAAGAATATCTTATATCTAGATGGACAGATATCGAGGCCTCGGACGCACTAAAAAGTAAAATATCTACGATTGAAACTTACCGAAAATCACTTATAC
>JAYUBM010000119.1:0-4348 GCA_043740875.1 bacterium
GTTGCTATAGAAGACCGTGGCTTTTTTGAACACGGTGGCTTTGATACAAAGGGTATAGCCCGCGCAGCATATAACAACGCTTTTGGTGGCACCACGCAGGGTGGATCAACTATTACCCAGCAGCTAGTTAAGCTTACAAATGACGGTTTTGAAACCCAGCGTACCGTTACGCGTAAAGTGAAGGAACTTATTTTATCTGTCGAAACAGAGCGTAGTTATAGTAAAAAAGAAATTCTAAACGCTTATTTAAATGTTGCACCTTATGGAGGCATAGAATACGGCGTTGAGGTTGCTTCTCAGACTTATTTTCACATACCTGCCAAAAACTTGACCCTTGAACAGTCGGCATTTTTGGCATCAATCCCTAAATCACCGGTTTATTATGCAAAATACAGTAAATTATTTGATAAAGCTAAACTGAAGTCCCGATCAGATTATGTACTGGATATCATGTACGATACGGGCAAAATAACCAGTGCCCAACGGGACGCGGCCAAAAAAGTCGATGTCGTGGCAACAGTCCAGGATCGTCAGGGTAAATACACGGGTATCACCGCACCTTATTTTGTGCTTGCTGCAAAAGACCAACTCGAAACTAAGTTTACTGAAAATACCTACAAACGAGGCGGTTGGAAAGTTACAACAACCATTGATCTACCAAAACAAAAAATAGCTGAAGAAGAAGTAGCTAAAGAACTCAAAATAATGTTAGCAAGTCCTAGCTTTTATGGATTTGATACAGCCGCTTTCGTTGCTGAAGATGTAACAACTGGTCAGGTTGTAGCGTTGGTTGGTGGTGGTGATTTTAGTGACACATCCCGAGCCGGCCAAATTAACTTTGCACAGCAACCATTACCACCGGGTTCGAGCTTTAAACCATATGATTATGTCTCTTTAATTGATAACACCACCAGTTTTGGGGCAGGTTCGGTTTTGTATGACAGTCAAGGGAAAATAGATGGTTATCCTTGTACGAATAAAAATAGCCCAAAAAGTGATAAAAATGCCAATTGTCTGTGGGACTATGATTTTCGATATCCTGGGCCTATAACGCTGCGTTATGCCATTGGCGGATCCCGTAATGTGCCGGCAGTAAAAGCAATGCTCATAGCGGGTGTCGACAAAACAATTGAAGTTGCGAATAAATTGGGACTTAAAAATGAAGGTGGTACAGGCGGATACCGCTGTTACAGTGATGAGAAATTAACCCAAGAATCACAGTGTTATGCTAGTTCGGCAATTGGTGATGGTGCCTTTTTACACCTCGACCAACATGTTCATGCTTACGCCACAATATCGCGTAATGGTAATAAAATACCCCAAACATACATTCTAAAAGTCGAGGATTCATCATCTAAAAAACTTTATGAGTGGAAACCTTCGGCCGGTGAACAGGTTGTTCGTCCTGAAGCTGCTTATATTGTTGCCGACATAATGTCAGATCCTAATGCGAGTTATTTTCCGGCTGGACGAAAGCCACACCGTTATAAAAATTCGATGGGTACCTGGAATTTTGCCATGAAAACTGGTACTACCAACGACAATAAAGACGGCTGGATGATGGGTTATTCTACCCAGTATGCTGCCGGTGTATGGGTCGGCTACCATAGCCGTCAGATCGCTTCACGTACGACTATGGAAAATATGACACAGCCAATCTGGCAAGGCTGGATGAACAGGGTACATGCCGACATTAAACCATTCGACCGTGTTAAGCCTGCTGGAATTCAGACCCTTGCAGCATTTGTTGTACGTTCGCATGTTGGTATTGGATCGGTAGAACCAAGTACCTCGACTGACCTTTTCCCTTCTTGGTATCAAAAACCAAACAACAAAGCCGGTGGTAAACAGATATTTGATAAAGTGAGCGGTAAACTGGCAACCGATTGTACGCCTGAACTTGCCCGCGAAGAACATACAAATAGTGATGCAAGTATATTTTCGGGTGATACATTCGTAACCGGTAGTGCCGCATCTGGTGACGGTGAGAAAGACGATGTTCATAAGTGCGAAGACACAAAGCCAAATATAACCTTTGTGATTTCACCTACGACAACAGTCGGTACATACGCTATAAAAGGCACCGTAAACCAAGGTAGTGCTCCACTATCTGGCGATAAATTCAAGGGAGCAGTCACCTTTAAGATAGATGGTCAGGTGATCAATGGCGGATCTCTTAGTGTTGATACACCTGGTGATTTGCCAACTATTACCTATATTGCTACTTCGACTGGCACTAAGACCATAACTGCAGATATTGTGGACAGTGTGCTATACAGCGGGACATTTAGTATACAAGACTACTCTTTTATATCAGCTGCTCCAGGTACGGGGCCCGCTGACACTGGAACACAGTGAAGGCGCATTAAAAAACATTAATCACTTTGCATCAATTTATTTACTATATACTTTAAATTATTTTTTATGAGTTAGCCGGGTAGCGCCGCTATTAACATTTTTCAGGTGAGCAAACGACATTTTACCGGCAACTGTCTGCAAACTACGCTCGATTATAACTAGCTGTTTCGTGCCGATTAACTTGGCTGCCCTGTCAACGACAACCATGGTGCCGTCTTCAAGATAACCGACACCTTGGCCAAAACCTTCGCCCTTTTGTAATATCTTTATTTCTTGCTCTTCGCCGGGCAGCATAGACGGCCGCAAGGCTTGGGCAAGTTCATTCACGTTTAACACAATAACGCCTTCGACTGCGGCCACTTTATTCAAATTATAATCGGTGGTGCAAAGTCGGGCATGTCTTTTTTTGGCAAGCAAAAGTAGCTGCTCATCGGTTTTGTCGATCTGCTTAATAGAAGAGTCAATTATAACGCGGTTTAGTAAAGTTGCCCGTAAACTTTCGGCAACTTCAAGGCCGTGACGGGCACGGGAGCGTTTATGGCTATCGTTTCCATCGGCTAACATCTGTAATTCACGCAAAACGAAATGCGGAATGATAAGTGTATCTAATAAAAAACTACTCTTCACAATATCGACGATTCTACCGTCGATCAGAGCACAGCTATCTAAAATTATGCCACCCGCGCGTTTTTCACGCTTATTTAAGGCCGAATAAAGTAACCACCCGAGCCCAAGAGTGTTGCTGACAAGTAATGCTGTTTGTACTGGTTCCATATTTACGATTCCCGTTCTAGGTATAAATTAAGTGCTTCACGTACAGTTTTGACCGACGCAAGACCGATAGATATTTTTTTAGTGCCTGTTAAAACTGGTCCAATAGCACCATCAAATCCAAGTTTTTTGGCTTCGGCAAGCCGTTTGTCGATAAATGGCACATGGCGGACTTCTCCGCTCAGGCCCAATTCTCCAAAAACTACCGCATTCTTTTTTAGTTGCATACCTTTAGAAGCAGAGGCTATTGCCATGACAATGGCCAGATCAGCTGCTGGTTCGGTTATTTTGAGCCCACCCACCACATTAATGTATATGTCTTTATCGGCGAGTGTTAGCTTCGTACGCCTTTCAAGCATGGCAATAAGCAAATTCATGCGGTTTATATCAAATCCACTTGCTGCGCGTTTTGGATAGCCATACGCGGTAGTATTCACGAGTGCCTGAATTTCTACCAAAAGTGCCCGACTGCCTTCCATAGTAGCTAAAACCACAGATCCATCGGATACTTGACGTTCTGCCAAAAGTGCCGCCGAAGGATTTGCAACCGGCAGCAGACCTTTTTCGTCCATTTCAAAAATACCGGTTTCACCAGTAGATCCAAACCGATTTTTTATGGCTCTCAGCAATTTGAAGCCACCATATCTATCACCTTCAAGCTGTAATACTGTATCGACTGTGTGTTCAAGAACTTTGGGCCCGGCGATTGAACCTTCTTTGGTAACATGACCCACAAGTATAAGTGCACTGTTGACACGCTTAGCGGCTGCCGTGAGCAATTGCGTACTGTTAGTGATCTGGCTTACCGTACCTGCGGCCGAAGCTAGTTCGGCAACCGCTACCGTTTGAATAGAATCGACTATGACCATAGTGTAATTATTACTGGCGATTGTGGTTGCTATATCATTGGCACTGCCGCTGACCGCTATTGCTAAAAGAGGCTCATTTACTCCTAGACGAACTGCGCGTAACCCCACTTGATGAGCTGATTCTTCACCACTTATATAAAGTACAGGACCATTTTTGGCAACCGCTGCAGCAACTTGTAGCAGTATAGTACTTTTGCCAATACCTGGTTCACCAGCCAACAATGTGACGCTGCCTGGCACAAATCCGCCGCCAAGCACTGTATCTACATCTGTTATATTAGTGGTAATTCGTGGTACCGAATCTTTTACTGTTACTTTTTGTAATAGTTCCGGAATAAGTTGCGTACCAA
>JAYUBM010000120.1:0-4311 GCA_043740875.1 bacterium
AGTTTCGACACTTCGTAATGTATATACAATTAACCGTGGCTATGAAGACATCGCCGAAAGACTTAATAGTATCGGTGCCCATATCACCGTTATGAATGAGATCTAAAAATACTAAAACGCCTAACAGACAGGTTTTGTATATTTGCCTTTTGTTTCAACATCGCCGGTGACCCAATTAGGCTTTCGAGACAAGCTCGTCGCTGATGTCTCACCAATAAGTTCGCAAGCATTGATATCCCCTACTCTTACAGGTAAAAATGATTGCATAAATATTGACACATCCTCAAGGCGATAATCTATCCCCGGTATGTTGGAGTCTTCAATATTCAAATAGAGCAGTTTTTCAAAACCAAGTGTCTCAAAAGTTTTTTGTGCTTCGCGCACCAAACGAGCCTGCGTCTCTTTATCGGTATTCCCCGCACCAAATTCTACAATCCAGACAGGTTTGCCTAATTTTTGCAGCATAAATCGTTGCTGAGCCAAATCATAAAAAGTAACGTAATTTTCTCCATACCAATGTTGGTCGTACAAAACAGTCGTGCCTACTACATCAACATAATCGTCTCCAGGATAATACGCTTCTGACCCTACGTTCCCCGCTGGTGACCAGACCCATTTTACATTCGACACTTTACGAGACTGCATAAACTGCACCATATGCCGGAATGCATTTATATACTGTGCTGGGTCTTGATTACCCCACGGATACAAATTATCAAGATCCATTTCATGCGCAAAACGGATATAAATTGCCTGTTGCGAAGAGGCTAATATGTCAGCTATTTCTTGTGTTAACGCGTTGTACTTACCCGCCGTAATACCCTCAAGGACATTCTCACCTGTAGTAATTTTAGGTTCTAGCGTAACGAGCGCTACGTTACCGTTATCTTGAATTTTTAGAATATCTTGTGCAAGTCTTGTCGTGTCGCGCCAGTCAACAAAAACGTGCTGAATATACGGCGCACTTATCGATAGTTCGTTTGCAGGGTTATATAGACCATGTTTTGGAATGCCCCCTTTATAGGCTGGCATAGCAGATAAAGCATCTTCTACCTCTGCCAAAGTCATTTGATTAACTGGCTTTCGGGCCCCGAATGAAGCTTTTGAAACCTGGCTTTTTGCATGTACAGCGCGACCTTTAAACTGAAACAAGGGTGAGCCGAGAAAAACACCGACAGCGATATAAACTACCGCCATAACAAAAGAAATTTGTTTAAGCCAAATGTGGCGGTATTCCGAAATGCTAAGTTTTATTTGTCTTAGCTGCAAATTAAGATCAACAACACAGATTGAAAGCATAAAGACCGCATTGCTAAACGCAAAGAAAATCTGCGAATCAGGTGCAGCCTGATGGTATTTAATCGTTGCGTATAATATTGCAAAGATATTAACAAGGCCCAGAAAAAGGAATGGCCGATAGGTAGCAAGAGATGGCATAGACTTAGAAAAGGTGCCTTTTGGCGTAATCATGTAAGGTTTTTGCACCCTAAAAAAAACACTAATTACAGCCAGTAATATGATCGGCCATCTGACAACGTGTAGCAACATGCCTCGCCATGATAGACCGATATTCTTTGGCTGCATTAATGGTCGGGCAGAAAACCAAACGAGAAATGAGGCAGCAAAGAGTGGTATAAAATGTACAATAAACTCGCTGCCTTGTACCCTTGCAGCTTCGTGATTTATGATCAAGGCTAATACGGGAATAGCAAACATAACAAAATACGCGAGCGACCATAAAGGATACCACGTCTGGGCAAATAAAAATTGCAACCGCTTTTTCCACGGCATTGTCTTAAGCAGTTTAGGTGTATGCAAAAAAAGCACCTGCAGCATGCTGTAAGCCCAAGCAAACTGCTGCGCCAAATAGGTAGGCAGTGTTTCGGGTCCATCACCTTCAGCAATAACTTCGGGTAAAAATACACCCGTGTAGCCAATGCTGGCGAGTGCGACAGTATCCAGATGGTCTTCTGCGCGGGTTGGCTGAAAACCACCAATTTGTTTTATAGCACTCGTCCGGTATGTACAGTGAGATCCAATAATAAAGGGTGTATCGCTACTACCATAAAAACCCATTTGAAGTGGCCCCTGCAACACCAGTTCTTGTTCAGCGGAACCACGGGCAGTCCAATGTGACAGGTTTTTATAGACAGAGGGTGCTTGCACCCATGCAACCTTTTTATCACGGAAATATCGTAACGTCTTATGCAGGTAATCAGGTTTTGCCAAGTGGTCAATATCAAATTGTACAAAAAAGTCATACTTACGGCGTTTTACGTGGTCGAGCCATGCATTCACATTGCCGGCTTTTGTTTTTTCTTTAAACGGAGGAAGTGGCAAGTTGTACTTTGTTACTCCGTTACGACTAAAATGCTTTACACCATACTTTTTCGCAAGTATACGCACCTCTGCACTATTACCTTCGTCTAGTACCCAGCTGTCGTGTGGATAGGTGATCTCAGACATGGCAAAAAGCTGCTTTTCGATAATATCAATAGATTCTTTAGATGGTACACAAAGTGTAATAACGGCAACTTTTTGCCCTAATAATACTTTTCGCTTCGGTGGTAACTTTGCTTTTAAGACAAAGTATAAGAATACTGAGGGTAATAACGCGAACTCATACAGCATTGCAAGGGTAAGGGGAATGAATAGTGGGAGATAGTTAACCCTTTCAGTACGTAGCCACCAAGACCACATCCAAAAAATGCTTCCAATCCATACCGGTAGTACTCCGAGCGCACGCCACGAAGAAGGCTTGCGCCCTCTACGTGTAAACATGAAGTTATATTAACATATTTATGTAATAATTACAAGAATATTGCTTACACTATCTTTGTATGGTTTTTGCAACGCAGTAGATAGAAAACGGAATAATAGGCATCGCGAAAGAAAAGACAAATGCGTACCCTATAAAATTTGCTAACAAGCTCTTGATGTTTTGCTTTTTCACTGTACCCTCTTTTTGCATTACCATTATAGCAGTAATGCCTGTACTTCACTCTATTGATGATTCATTTTTACAGCGTCTAGAGGGCATCTGGAGGGTAATCTCTGTTATAATTACTTCTGGTAAGCGGGATTCGTATAACGGTTAATATATAAGTTTTCCAAACTTAGGACGGGGTTTCGACTACCCCATCCCGCACCATTTAAAAAACCCACGAATATATGGGTTTTTTAAATGGTCAAAGTCTGATGATGCCAACCAAAATGAAATTCCGATTTCATTTTGAAGAGGAGGAACTTTGTTCTAGGTTACTACTTTTAACTGTAATCAGTTAAAATGTAACAGGAACAAAGGTTCCGACGTGCACCCGTAGCTCAGCTGGACAGAGCAATGGGCTTCTATCCCACAGGTCGGGGGTTCGAATCCCTCCGGGTGTACCAATTTTATAGCCCTAGGTTGTCTAGGATTTTAAAATTGCAATCTAAGCCTATTCTTATCTGTTAAAAGATGCTATAATTTCCCCTGTTATGCTTCTGGTAAAGAAGTTTACCAAAAGATAATTCCAATTATCTTTTGAGGAGGAGGCGCTTTGTTCTAAGTTTTAGCTTTTGTCGTAACCGGCAAAACAAAACAGGAACAAAGGTGCCGACGTGGCGGGCTTAGCTCAGTTGGTTAGAGCGTCTGGTTGTGGTTCAGAAGGTCGTGGGTTCGATCCCCATAGCTCGCCCCACATAGTCAATCGTAAAAAGACTTCCGGTTTGGAAGTCTTTTATTTTGATATGATTGACTCGTGAATACCTTGGTCACACTGCAAAGAATCCAGCGCTACACTGGAATTGTCGGGGTATTGGTGCTTTGGAGTGGTGTCGCCATAGCGATGCACCGGGCAGGATTAGGCTTTATAGACAGCCGCCCCATTAGTTACTTAGGCATTGACCCTGCAACTGCGCGCCTATTCAGCGTTAGCCTAGTAGTAAGTGCAGTGTTATTTATAAGCTTTGGTTATTACATTCGGCGTACTTATCATATACAGAACAAGTTTCTGGGCTATCTGATTATAGGCCAAATCGGCCAGATTATTGCTGCAGTTACACCATACGGGCACCGGCAACCATTTAAATTTATACATACGATTGCGGCATTTGTTTTAGCATTTACACTCCTTTTTCTTATACGTGAATTTACACATTCACAGAATAAAAACCGTTTCAGAACAATATATTCATCCCTTTTTACTATCGAGAAGATAACATTTGTTGTTGGTATAGGCTTATTTATTTTTACCAAAGGTATAGCACCGCTAGGTGAAGCTCTGCCAGCTACAGGCTTTCATATTTGGATTATAACGATAACTATACTTT
>JAYUBM010000121.1:0-1207 GCA_043740875.1 bacterium
CTTTGTTCTTCGCTTGTTTTCAAATTTCTTAATTTGTACACTTCAGAATCGATTTCGTCCTGACCGACAAACAAAATATTACTGATGCCTTTTTTCTCGGCAGTTTTTATCTGTTTTTCAAGTTTGCGGCCCGACATATCAACGGCCGTGTTAACGCCTTCACGGCGCAGTTTTGCCAATAGTGGCTGCGCCTGGGCATAAAGTGCACCAATCAAAATTACGTACAGTTCGGTCTCGCTGGTGGGTTCTGGCAGTAACTTATACGTTTCCAGGAATAACTTCATAGTTACATCACCCTGGCCAAAACCAACAGTCGATACAGGCTCGACCCCGAACATGCCCACAAGCCCATCGTAACGGCCACCACCAAACATAGCCCGGTTGTTTTCGGGATCAGTATCAAACACTTCAAATACTGTGTCTGAATAGTAATCAAAGCCACGCATAATGGTCACATCAAATCGGGCATTAGTTACACCGGCATCACTTAGTAATTTCATGAGCTGTATTAACCCTGCAAGCGTTTCGTGGCTTTTAACAGCGTTGGGTAAACTTGCAATATCGCTTACATCTAAAATTTCCATCAGTTTATCAATTGTACCCTTGTCACGCAGGCTAGGGCTGATGGCGATTTCTACCATAGCAATAAACTTAGCACGGTCAATTTTGTGGATACGATCGATAAGTTTTGCGACGGTAAATGATTCTACTTCATCAAGTCCCAGGTATTCTCCCAAAACGTAATTAATAAATTTCCGTGAGTTAATACGAAATTCATACATAGACCGTTTTGCACCAAAAGCTTTCATAATCTGGTCGGCGAGCATTATAACTTCATGTTCGGCCTCTATGGTACCGACACCGAATATATCAATGTTAAGTTGCCAGTGCTCACGTAAACGCCCACGTTGTGGCCGCTCATAACGCAGTAAGTTTGGTATGGAATACCAACGCAAAGGGTAACCAAGCTCTTGGCGTTTTCCTGCAACCATTCGTGATACTGTCGGTGTCATTTCAGGCCTCAGCGCCACCCGGCGGTCACCTTTGTCGATCAGTGTATACATTTCGTTATCGACAATTTCTTGCCCACTTTTCATTTCATATATTTCAGCCGGTTCAAGTACCGATGCCGTGTACTGCTCATAGCCAAATTGTTCGCATACACGCGACCACGTATCAAATATATATTTTTGAATTCGGAAGTCTT
>JAYUBM010000122.1:0-4179 GCA_043740875.1 bacterium
AACCCCTGGGATATTATCCGAACTATCGCCTTTTAATGATTTAAGATCTAAAAACTGGCTGACATCGATGCCATATTTAGCGGTAAAAGCTGCAGGATCGTAATAATCAATATTGGTGAAACCTTTTTTGAGTGCATGCACACTGGTTAGCGGACCAACGCACTGCAGTGCATCAAGGTCACTCGTAATAAGCATCGTGTGTACTCCAACTTCGGCCGCTCGTTTAGCAAGACTACACATAATATCATCGGCTTCGTAATCGTCTAATTCATATAGCGGCCAGTTAAAAGCCCGCAATAATTCATGTAAAATTGGAATCTGGGCGTAAAAATCTGGTGGAGGCGGCTTGCGACCAGCCTTATACTTTGGATAAATAGCCAGACGCTTGCGGATGTTGGTTTTTGGTTTATCCCAGGCGACACACACATAATCGGGCTGCAGCTTTTTAATAAGTTCGAGAGCCATCGCTGTGAACCCATAAATTCCACCGGTCGGCGTACCATCTTTGGTACTAAGCCCGCCCATGGCATAATAGCCACGATAAAACACACTGAGTCCGTCAATAATTGCTAATTTTTTTACTTCGGTTGCCATCTGTTAATAGTATACTCTAACACTACGCTATACTACACAGCATGAAACTTGAAAAACTAGGTACGCTTGTTGCTAACCAATACAATGCACATCACGAAGGCCGCGATGAGTGGGCCGATTGGCTTTACCAAAATCATGTGCTGTGGGTGGCCCACAAAACTAATGAATTTTGTAAAAGATTTAACGGTGACGGTTCGATAGCTGTGTCTGCTGCCCTGCTGCATGATATTGCCGATTCGGTAATGCAGCGCGAACAAGCTGGTCATGAACAAAAAAGCCTAGAAATTGGCCGCACGCTTGCACTTGAAGCCGGCTACAGCGTCGAGGAAACTGCAATAATTATAGATGACATCTGTGCAAAGCATAGTTGCCGAGATGGCATAATACCAGAATCTAACGAAGGAAAACTCATGGCAGCTGCCGACGCCTGCGCCCATTTTCAGACAGAATTTTATTTATTTGCCTTTAACCAAGGATCAAATTTTGGTGATTATGATTACTTGAAAAACTGGGCACGTAAAAAGATCGAAAAAGACTTTTCCAAGAAAATTTTCCACGCGGAAATACGCGCCGAAGTACGGCCAGATTATGAAACTTGGCAGCGCGTTTTTAATTATTAAACGGTCACTGAAATTGGCGAGATGTTATTGGCAACTAAGTCCGGCACCATAGCCTTAAAGGCCTCTGACATTAAAAAGGCTTGTTCACCAGATCGAACATGTTCATATTGCCAGCTCGACCATGCTTCACTGGCAGTAGGTTCCGGGTTTTCTACCCTAAGGTCGGCATCAAGCTGCACTTTTTCACGCTGCAGTTCGGAAATTTTTGCAGAAAGTCGTGGATATCCTAGTGAAAAACCTTTGAATACCTCTGACAAATCCGGGTTATTTTCGAGTATGTTTGCATAAGTATCTTCTTGCGGATCGGCGTTAGTAGCAATTGCCCTGAAGTAGGCATGAAGATTGTTGGTACTATAAGTCCCGCGCATTTCATCCATGTACATTGGGACAAGGTCAGGCATAACGACGCCCTCTGGAACTTCAAATTCTGGCACCTGTTCGATATCTAGGGGCAAAGCAGATTCACTCATACTTAATATTATACCGCACAAAAATGCGAGTCGCAGGCGTGTTTTATCCGTAATTTCGTTATACAATACACTTAAACATGAGCATCATAAAAACTAGTGTTAGTAGCCTGCAATCAACTTACTTTTTTAACGTATCGTATAAACTAACTACTATTTACAGAATCGTTACCCAATGAAACTTAAAAAAGCCGCAAAAAAACCGGTAATAAAAAGCGTCGATGCGCATCATAAAAGTGATGCGCTCGCCAAATCTAACGTCGTTGAAGCCTATCGGCTCGGAGTTGCAGAAGCACTGAGCGAATACCATGCAACCAGCAACGGTCTTACTTACGGCGAAGCTGCAGCTCGATCTGAAAAATTTGGCCCCAATAAACTTATTGCCACCAAAAAAGAGTTATTAGTGGTCCGTTTTGCGCGACAGTTTAAAGATTTGATGCTGTTACTGCTGGTTTTGAGCAGCGTATTTTCATTTATTATTGGCGACAGCCGAACGGGCTTTGTTTTGGCCGCCATCGTTCTTATAAATGGTTTTATTGGTTTTTCCCAAGAATATAAGGCCGAAAAAGTCATGGAATCGCTTGAAAAATTAGTGGTGACACTAGCTAAAATTAAACGCGATGGCAAATTAAGCGAAGTGCCCAGTGCAGCCTTAGTGCCGGGCGACATAATATATGTGCAAGAAGGCGACAGTGTACCGGCCGACGCCCGTGTGATCGAAGAAACTGAGCTTAGTACCAATGATTTTGCCCTGACGGGTGAAAGCAGCCCGAGCCGTAAGTTTACGCACGCTATAAACGGTAAGGTACCGCTGGCTAACCGTCATAACCTTATATTTATGGGTACAACCGTGGCTACGGGTGACGCCACTTGCTTGGTTATTGCAACGGGGGCCCAGACCGAGTTGGGCCGCATAGCAGGGCTTAGTAGTGGCACCAAAACGGATGCTTCACCACTGCAAAAAGAAATGCAAAGTTTAGCAGTGACAATAACTAAAGGCACACTTATTTTAGGCACTATTTTAGCGGCTATCGCCTGGAAAGCCGACTTTGGCTTAAAAGACTCGTTTATTTTTGCCATCGGAATTTCTAGCGCCATGATCCCGCAAGGGTTACCTGCCGAAGTGAACACGGCGCTTGCCAGTGCAGCCGGCCGTTTGGCAAAAGATAGGGCCTTAGTCAAAAAGTTAAGCGCCGTCGAGACTCTGGGTGCCACCAGCGTTATCTTAACCGACAAAACGGGTACACTTACTAAAAATGAAATGACCGTGCAGCAGATACAAGTTGGCATGACTACCTATAACGTCAGTGGCACAGGCTACGAAGCAAAAGGCACCATTCAGACTAACAAATATAAATTAGTACAAGGTGCAGCGTTGCATAAACTACATGATTTTTTTGCGGCCGGAGTGTTTGCCAGTAATGCCCGGATACATCCGCCTGACGACGGGCACGCAACTTGGTACTGCCTTGGTGATCCTACTGAAGGTGCACTTATCACCCTTGCACGTAAAGCAGGTATAGATATAGAAAGCCTCGAAAAAAACCATAAAGAACTGCGTGAATTCCCTTTTGATTCAGCCCGAAAACGAATGACTTCAGTACGTTTATGGGAGGGTCGATTAACTGCTTTTGCCAAAGGCGCACCGGAAAGTATTTTGTCCGTTTGTACCCACATTTGGGACGGCACCATTGTACGCACATTAACCGTGCATGATTTGCAGGACATTCGGGCTCGTAATGATTTGTGGGCAAGCGGTGCTATGCGTAATCTTGGCTTTGCTTACCGCGAACTTCCTCTGCACAGTGGTATAGAAGATTTGACCATGGAAAACACCGAACATAAAATGGTTTTTATGGGACTAGTTAGTATGATAGACCCTCCGCGTGAGGAAGTTCCAGCGGCGATGCGTATCGCCTTTGCTGCCCACATTCCGGTAAGTATTATAACGGGCGATAATGCCCTGACTGCCCGCGCTATCGCCGTACGAGCGGGGTTGGCAAATGACCCCAATGACCTTAAATTAGTAGCTGGTGATGACTTAGCAAGTATGAGTGACCATGACATTTTGGCACTTGTTATTCGCGGCCAAACAATCTTTAGCCGTGTTGCACCCGAAGACAAACTGCGCATTGTTGAAATAGTTAAAAACAGCGGCCGAGTGGTAGCAGTAACGGGTGATGGCATCAATGATGCACCGGCCCTTAAACGGGCTGATATTGGCGTTGCCATGGGCAAAACTGGTACCGATGTTGCCAAGCAATCGGCCGATATTGTGCTACTCGATGACAGTTTTCATACCCTTGTGGGTGCCGTGCAAGCAGGCCGGGTGATTTTTCAGAATATCCACAAGGCGTCACTTAGTGCAATAAATGGTAACGCGGGTGAGCTTTTTGTTGTCCTTATAAGTCTTGCTGCACAATCAATTTTTAGCATACCAATTGCTATTGGCGCGGTGCAGATTTTGGCCGTCGATCTTATTGCCGAACTATTCCCTA
>JAYUBM010000123.1:0-1166 GCA_043740875.1 bacterium
GTAAGTTCTTCCGGCATTTGTGTATTTTCCTTTACGTTTTAACGTCTTTAGTGACGATTAATTTTTAATTACTTTTGAATTTGCGGTTGATCGACAACGGGCGGATTTACGACAGGTTCGACCGCTTTATAAACGGTTTGTACAGTTTCATTAATTACGTCAAGCGTTGGTGCTACTTCTTTTGCAAGTGGCACATATGGTTCAAGTTCGTGTGCCATACGGTCAATTTTTTCACTATCTGATGCAATAAGCGGAATATAATCACGAATAGTGTGCATGCAAATAGTAGCATCTTCAGATAGTTTAGTTTCAAGATGTACCGCAGCTTCAAAATACGATTTGAACGGTTCAGAAACATATTTAATAATACCTTCCTGGCTGTATAATACGACTTCGTGCAAGGTAATTACCTACTTTCTTATTAATATATGAATGGCGTTGGGGTGTATGTCGGCAAAGTTGGATGTTTAGGTTGCCGTTTTTTACCTTTGTGGTGATGTTTGCCTGATTTGTGGTGTATCGGGCTTTTCCGGTGGTGACTACTTACTAAGTGCTTTTTATGCTTGTGCTTAGCGTGCCCATGCCGCGCCGCACTATGTCGTTTATGCCGCGCCGCGTTATGGCGCTTAGCCCGATTTGTTCGCCGTTTGGCATGGTGAACGTGACGTGTAACGCGCCGTTGGTGGTGTAAGCGCTTGCGCTTTAATTGTTTTGCCTTGCCCGCGCCGCCACGTCTTGTTTTAAGCAGTCGATACTTACGCTTATTGCCTTTGGTACGAATAGCATGTATACGTTTTGGTCTGTGCGTTTTGATTAGTCGATACATTAATTAGGAACCTTATACAATCGTTGCGTTCCCCAATCAGGGTCTTTACGGATATCTACAAAGTCAGATAGTGGCGTTCCCGATTTATACAATTTATAACCCCTAGTACCTAATATTTGACGTTTAACTTCGTCCGATTGGCTTGCAAACCAATCAGTTCCTACTTGCCACGTTGCCTGTTCGTCAATAGGCACGTCTTTTAATACCGGAACCATAGTACATCGACAATTTACATGGTTTTGCATTGGCGTATCTAGGGGAAATATTTCGCCGTCTGAAGCAAGGCAAGCCGCGCACGATTTTGCATTTTTAGCCGCTAACCACCTATAGCCGGATATAA
>JAYUBM010000124.1:0-4145 GCA_043740875.1 bacterium
GAAGAAAACTCCGAAGTGCACCCGTTCGATGACGTCTTGCGCTAACTTTGTTTGTGTATAGTTTTCATATGTTGTAGAATAGTAATTCTAACAACATGGAGATAATTTTATGATACTAAATTTACCAGGTAAACCTGAAGGCTGTAGGATGGCAGCCGTAGAAAATGCCCACTTTTCGGACATTATGCTAAACCCAGATCTCGGTCCTGCAATGATAGGACAGCTTGTTGGCCGGGCGATGTGTGGAGACCGGCAGGTTGAAACCACGTCTGATTATCTTGCGTCTAACGGATTTACAACTAGCCCTAATGCCAGAGAAGTCGCCCGAGAAGAAGTTGTTGCTGACCTTACTCATTTAATTGGTAGTGCCTGTCTTGGTTGCCCAAATCGGGTCAGCGGTAATTTACCTTTTCGTAGCTAACAGTAACAGTCGGTTGACTATGACACTGTTAAGTAGTATAATTACCTCTGTTATTAACTAACTTCAGGTTAGGGCTCTTAGGCACCTAATCTTTGAGAACCAAAGGAAGAGTAGTACAAGTTAGCAGAAGTTTTTTCTGTTTGTATCAACTCCTTAAAGAAAGGCATAAATATGGAACAGTACGAACTGGCTGTGCTATTTCACCCCGATCTAGAAATAGATTTGGACAAAGCAACTGCAAAGCTCGAAAAGCTAGTAGCTGCCAGTGAAGGAAAAATCACAAAAACCGACAATTGGGGTAAGCGCAAAATGGCTTACAAAATTGCCAAGCAAGAACATGCCGTTTATGTTTTTTATACGCTAGAATTACCAACCAGCGGTGTTAAAAAATTAAACGACAGCCTTAACATTGTCGACGAAGTGATTCGATTTTTGATCACAAAGCCCGATCTGAAAAAGGCTGTCAAAGCAGAAGAACTGCGGCTCGAAAAAGCCGCCAAGCAAGCTGCCCGTGGTGAACAAGCCAACGACGATGACGATAAATCATCTGACGATGATGAAGACGAACGTCCAAAGCGCCGATCCCGCGAAGACAAATAGACATCGATACATAATTTTCTTGACGGCTGCACGCTAATTGGCGTACCGTACAAGTACTAAAGTAATCATAAGACATAGTTCTTATAAAAGGAGGTTATTATGGCACGGTCATTCAACCAAGTCATCTTAATGGGAAATTTAACACGGGACCCCGAACTGCGGGCAACCCCAAACGGACAAAGCGTATGCAGCTTTAGCCTGGCGCTCAACCGCAGCTATAAGGCTGCCGACGGCAACTGGCAAGGAGTAACCGATTACGTCGACATTGTGGCCTGGGGACCTTTGGGCGAACGCGTCAGCCAGTACCTCAGCAAGGGCCGGCCTTGTTTGGTCAACGGCCGACTGCAAAGCAGCAGCTGGGAAAAAGACGGGCAAAAGCGCACAAAAGTAGAAGTGAATGCCAGCGATGTCACCTTTTTGGGTGGCGCTCATGGCAGCACTGAGCGATCAGAGGGTGAAGATGGCGGCGGCGAACGTGCGAATGCTAATTATCAGCCAAAAGCTGAGATGAAAGCAGCGCCAAAACCAGCTAAAAAGGCCGCTCCTGTTATCGAGGAGATTGGCGATGAGCCTATCAACCTAGACGACATTCCTTTTTAAGACATTTCTGGCTGCACATTTCGGGCGAAAGCTCGATTGTAAAATAGTTTCTACGTACTTTCGTACGTTTTAAACTTTTTTAAATCGGCTTTCATCCCGAACTGCACTAGCCAAAATGCCTTAAAATTCATCCCAGATCGCGCTACTCAAAATCCCCTAAAAATCATTTAAGAGGAAGTATATGAGTAAAAACAGAATAAGGATTCTTTCAGTTTTCGCGGCAATTACTGGACCTATTGCGTTCCACAACTCTACGAGTACGGAAAAAAGTTTCATACTATTCGTTACAGCAGTATTACTAGGACTCAGTCTTGGTACATTCATCAAATTTAAAGATTAAGGAAATTATATGGCAAAGATATTTAAACACCGCACCGATGTAGCCTTTTTTGACTACAAGGACTTTAAGACACTACAACGTTACGTAAATCAATACGGCCAGATCGAAAGCCGCAAAAAAACCGGTATTACTGAAATGGAACAACGCCAGTTAAGCCGTGCTATTAAGCGCGCCCGACACATTGCACTTTTGCCTTTTGTTGCCAACAACTAGCACATACCCTATACAATAGTAAAAGGGGTATACAATGGATGAACTGCACCGCGAAGCACAAAGATTACTGGATATAGTTCATGGATATTGCGGTGAAAGCTGTACGCCGCAGGTTTTAGAACTCAGACGTCAGGCCCGAAAACTGTATGACTTGTTTGAAATGCACAAAAATACCCGTGCCCTCGAAAAACAGGCTACCCTTATTAAAGAATCGCTGTATCACATGCAGCCCGGCGCCATGACCACCCGCCACTGCGCAGACCTAAAGCATCGTTATGAACAACTGCGCATAAAACTGCGGCAATATCAATAAAATTCAATCACAACCCCCTAATAAGGAGAACTTTTAAATGGCAGGATACAGCATAACCGAACTCAAAAAAGGTATCGTTTTTCAAATGGAAGGCGTGCCCTACATCGTTGTTGATTATAACCAAAAAGTGGTTGGTCGCGGTGGCAGTATTGTTAACTTGCGCATAAAAAGCTTGCTTGATGGTAAAGTACTGCAACAAACTTTTAAGGGTAACGAACAATTAGAACCTGCTGAAGTTGGCAAACAGAACGTGCAGTATCTCTACAACGATGGCGACACGTTCAACTTCATGAACGAAGAGTCGTTTGAGCAGTTCGAAATTAAAGCTGACATGATTGGCGATGCCAAAGGTTACCTGAAAGAAGGCGATACCGTTGTACTGCAAAGTTTTGACGGCAAGCCAATTAATGTAGAGTTGCCTAAAAACGTGTATTTAAAAGTGACCTACACCGAAGACGTGACGCGTGGTGATACCAGCGGCAACGTCACCAAACCGGCCACACTCGAGACGGGTGTAGAAGTACGTGTGCCGGCTTTTATTAAGCAGGGGGATGTTATCAGTGTAGACACCTCTACCGGCGCTTACCGCGAACGCAAGAAGTAAAACTGTTTACATGGCACATTTTGTTACTTTTTTCTGCAGTCCGCATTCACCGTATGTAAAATACGGCTCTTTTGCGGGCTTCAAAAAAATTAACAAACTGCACTTATGTAAACAATTTTTAGACATTCAGAAAGACTTATGAGCAACAGAAATCTAAAAGCTAATAAAAACCCTGGAAAGGCGCTGCGATATCCAATGCGACTTGATTTAGCATTGGTGGCACGCAAACTTTCATATTCACGTTCCCGCGCCGAAGAATATATTCGGGACGGGCACGTTCGTGTGAATGGGTTGCCAGTTAAAAAAGCTAGCCATATGGTTTACGAAAGTGATGAAATTGTTGGCACGGTCGTAGAAGAATATGTTTCGCGGGCAGGCTTAAAGCTGTCATCGGTAGCAAAAAAGTTGAAGCTTCGGTTTGAGGGAACGACCGTACTTGATGTGGGCAGTAGTACCGGTGGCTTTACCGAATACGCACTGCGGCATGGGGCTAAAAAAGTTTTTGCAGTCGATGTTGGCACTGATCAATTGCACCCAAAACTGCAAGGCAATCCAGCGATTGAACTTCACGAAAAAACAGACATTCGTAATTTTATACCCTCAACTAAGCCTGATATTGTGGTTATGGATGTATCTTTTATCTCTGTCCGTTACATCTTGCCACATATTGCGACGATCATAGACGCTAATACAGCAATTGCGGTGATGGTAAAACCGCAGTTCGAGGCAGGGCGCGAACAGATAAATAAGGGTGTTATTAAAAATGACACTATACGCCGGCAAATTTTGAAAGATTTTGAAGTATGGTCACAAAAAGATTTTAGGATCATTGATAAGGCAGATAGTGATGTGCATGGCGCAAAAGGCAACCAAGAACGCTTTTACCTCATAAAGAAGCGTTAGCAATAAGTAGTTACGACTTTAGCCTAATCAAATCATTGCTAATAACTAAACGTAAGCGCATACTAGCGGTATAAAAGTGTAAAAATAAACACTCGCACAAACAAAGAGAAAAACAGGAAAAAAATGAAAGTCAGCAAAATACTGGCGGTTT
>JAYUBM010000125.1:0-1164 GCA_043740875.1 bacterium
TATTTTGGGTCGCGACTACTGTCGCTGCGCAGCACATTTGGGTCGCTAAAGGCGCGTACTACTTGCACAATGGCGTTACAGCTGCGGATATGGCTCAAAAACTGGTTGCCCAAACCTTCACCGGTGCTGGCGCCGGCCACAAGTCCGGCAATATCGACAAATGTTACCGCCGCTGGCAAAACTTTTTTGCTGTTATAAAGTTCGGCCAGTTTGCCCAGGCGTGGGTCGGGAACGGCAGCAACGGCGGTATTGGGTTCGATAGTTGCAAAAGGGTAGTTAGCAGCCAGAATTTGGCTGTCAGTGAGGGCGTTAAACAGGGTACTTTTGCCGACATTTGGCAGACCGGCAATGGCGATTGATAAACTCATGTGTTGATTGTAGCAGAACAGAGGTAAAAACAGCATTAGAATACTAGAATTGGATAGACTAAATCTTGACTAGACTAACATTATTTGCTACATTATCAGTATGACCAAAGTTATATCTATTTATGAAGCCAAGACCCACCTGAGCAAGCTCGTAAAGCGGGCGCAAGCCGGTGAGACGATTTACATCGGTGCTTATGGTAATCCACAGGCTGTCATTGCCCCAGCACCAGTCAAAAAGCCAATTAAAATCGGTATATGGTCTCACAAGAAAATCGCCCATGCCTATAAGCTCAAAGATCTTGTAAACCCTGATGCAGGCATTTCTGCTGATTTTGAAAAAAGCCTCAACCGGCCACAAATATGAACGGTAGCAAAGTGCTACTAGATTCACATATTCTTGTTTGGCTATTATATGAACCAGAAAAAATTACTGCCCAGGTAAAAGAACTTATACAAACGGCCGATATAGTGTTTTTGTCACAAGTCAGCCTCTGGGAACTCACGCTGAAGTACAGCAAAGATAAGTTAGCTTATGAACCTGCCGAACTGGTGCAAGGCGTACAAGCGCTAAACCTGCAAAAGCTGCCGCTTCGTGACGAACACATCCTAGCTATTCTAGACATACAGTTAGCGCATAAAGATCCGTTCGATACCTTATTAATGGCTCAAAGCGTAACCGAAGACTGTACTTTTCTGACAGCGGATAGCTTCCTGCTACAGTCAAAATATCATACCTTTCAATGTTAAAACGCAGTTTTGCCGTTATGGACGCAGCAAAACAACGTGAAATAGCCAG
>JAYUBM010000126.1:0-1145 GCA_043740875.1 bacterium
GTGCCAAGGCTGTGTAAGTGAGTTATTTGCAAAGCTTCTTCATGACTCAGCTGCGGTAAAATACCGGGCAGAGTTTTGGCGAGCATGCTTTTGCCCATACCGGGAGCCCCGTTTAACAGCACATTATGGCCGCCGGCAGCGGCAACAATAAGTGCCCGCTTGGCGCGTTCTTGCCCGACAACCTCTGATATATCTGGCGCATCAGCCTGGTGAATGCTTGGTAGGTAAAGGCCGTCTTTTGTATCTGTAACAGGTAACAGGGCAGCAGCGCTAAAGTGATCATACAATTCTTTCAGTGTGGCAATCTGTAGTATGTGTATGCGCGGCACAAGTTGCGCCTGTGGCATATTGCCCGCTGGAATAACCATTGTGGTAAAGCCTTGATCTCGCGCCGACAGCAGCTTGCCTATTATGCCCCGCACCGGCCGTACCGAACCATCCAAACCTAGTTCGCCAAAAAAAGCGATGTGTGGCGCTACGGTAATGGCCTGCATGCCAAGCAGGATTGCGGCGGCTATAGCAATATCAAAACTGGCACCAAGCTTTTGAATGTCTGCCGGAGCCAAGTTTATAGTAATGCGTTTTTTGGGGAATGATAGTTTGCTTGAACTAAAAGCTGCCCGTAACCGTTCTTTTGATTCGTCGACGGACTTATTGGTCAGGCCCACAACGACTATTGTCGGTAAACCATTAGTAAGATGGCATTCGATATCAATAATAGAACCTTCACCACCCACGAACTGCACAGAATGAACTTTCGATGCCATTGCAGAATTCCTTTACTTACACTGCAAATGTAAAGAGCCCAGGCTTGTTTTGCAAGCTTGAGCTCTTTGCGTTTTTGGATTTTTATTCGTTTTTAGCTTTTTGTTGTCAGTGATATTTTTGGTGGATAACGACTTGCGAGAAGTCGTTATCCAGATTGCTTTTTGTTTTTGAGCACTTTTTTTATTCAAGTGCTATATGTATCCTACAAAGCATGAGCTTTACTGTCAACAGGAATTATTACATTTTTACACAGCCTAAGAGTAGTTATCCACAGTATTGAAAAAGAGCTGCTGTATATAGCGTTTACCGCACGTTAAATACACCAAAGTATCCACAGCTTTCAGCCACCTTTGGCAGCTTAGATAGTAATATTGTCC
>JAYUBM010000127.1:0-4085 GCA_043740875.1 bacterium
CTATAGATGTTTCCCCGTTTATAACGACACCGTCTACCGGCACTTTATCACCCGGTTTTAACACCAGTATATCATTCACTTTTACTTCGCTGGTAGGCAGCGTTACTTCTTTGCCGCCGCGTACAACCCGAGCTTGTGGAGGTACTAAGTCAAACAGTGCTTGTAGGGCGTCGGTTGTACCTCGCCTCGATTTCATTTCCATCCAGTGTCCAAACAGCACAAACGTAATAAGTAGTGCAGCCGCTTCATAATAGGAATCTTTGCTGCCGGCGATGGTGAGGCCAATGCTGGCAATATACGCTGCAGAAATACCTGTTGCAATGAGTACGGCCATGTTCAAAGTCTTAGCTTTAAGCGCATAGTACGTCGAGTAAAGGAATATCCAGCCAGCGTAAAAGAACACAGGTGTCGTCATAATTAAAAGAATCCACGCCGAGGGAATAGGCTGAGGCAAGTGAAGCTTTAATACTTCGATGCCGAGTGGTGAATAGGCCAGAATAGGCACGGCAAAGAATAGCGCGAAGAAAAACTTGCGCCTAATGTCGATTTCCATCATTTTTGCCATTTGCCGGCCAGCAAGTCCGGTATGATCCATACCCATGGTCATGGTCATGCTCATTCTGAACTTTTGCCAAAACGTCATGTTTGCACTAGCCATAGTATGCGTGGAATGGTCGTTCATGATTTGGCTCGTATATTGTTAAGCTCATACAGTTGCAGCAGTTCGGTGTGCGCTTTAACGTGGTCTTTTTCACTATTTGAACTCAACATGTCATTTATATGGGTAGTAATATGATTTTCTACCATGAGTTTGTTTAGTGACGCAAGCGATTTTTGAATAGACAGGCTCTGCGTAAGTATGTCCATACAATAAGCTTCTTGATCGATCAGCTTATGAAGGCCTTTTATCTGCCCCTCAATTATCTTGGTACGATGCAATGCACGTTTTTTAATATCTATCCTCATGCTTACATTGTATACCCCCCGGGGGTATTAGCAAAATGATTTTTTAAATAACTAGCTTTAAAGGGCTATACTCATGGTTATAACAAGGAGTGAACATGCCCAAGTCTGGAGCGACCATAAGATTACTTGTCTCATTGGCTGCAGGAGTACCGGTAGCGATTGTACTGTTCATAACGGGTCATGCAAAGTTTGTTCCACTTGTCACTTGGGATACTTTGCAATTACCTATGCACTTTGGCTGTGGCTGAGCATCGGAAGCATGAGCGCAAAACAAACCAGAATCCATGCAAGCTTGGAAGACCCCAAGCGGGCATTGGCCGATGTTCTGTTAATTATGGCGAGTGTCTTAAGCCTGGTGGCGGTGGGCTTCATGATTTTAGAAAGCTCTAGTAGCAGCGGTACACAAAAAGCCCTTGAAATCGCTTTGGGGCTAACAAGTGTGTTTGTTTCGTGGGCTGCCGTACATACGACATTTTCACTAAAATATGCAGATTTATACTATAAAAAGCCAGAAGGCGGGATTGATTTTAACGAATCTGACTCGCCAAAATATTCAGATTTCGCTTACTTGGCCTTTACGATCGGCATGACTTTTCAGGTATCCGATACAAATATAAAAACTAAAAACATACGTGCTCTCGCCCTGCGGCACGCCTTGCTTTCTTATTTGTTTGGCGCAGTCATTATTGCTACGACCATCAACACAATTGCCAGCCTGGGTAAGTAAGTTTACTAAAAGTACTAGGTGGCCGCTGTATGATTAAGTTTAGGAGAAAATACAATGAAAGCAGCGCAGTTCAATACATATGGGGACCCTTCGGTCATTAACATTACAGAGGTAGACAAGCCAGCGGTGGGGGAAGGCATGGTTTTAGTCGAGGTGCATGCCGCCAGCCTCAACCCTTTCGATACTAAAATTAGGGCGGGTTATATGAAAGATTTTATACCGCTTAATTTGCCTGCCACATTGGGTGGTGATATCGCCGGCGTAGTAAGTGAGATTGGTGAAGGTGTGGCAAATGTTGCTGTTGGTGACAAAGTGTATGGTGGTGCTAGTGCTGCCGGGGGAAACAGCGGGGCATTTGCTGAATTTGCTGCAACTAAGTCTGGCGAAGTTGCCGTAATGCCTAGTAATATTAGTTTTGAAGAAGCTGCTGCAGTAACTTTGGTCGGCGTAAGCGCTTGGCAGGCAGTTACACAGCATATCAAGCTGCAATCAGGCCAAAAAATATTTATAAATGGTGGTGCAGGTGGTATTGGCGCCATTGCCATCATGATAGCTAAGCATTGTGGCGCCTATGTTGCAACGACAGCCAGCGGTGAAGGAATCGAAGCAGCAAATAAGCTTGGTGCTGATGAAGTAATTGATTATAAGTCACAGGATTTTACAGAATTACTAAAAGATTACGACGCTGTTTTTGATACGGTAGGTGATGCAGAAGTATTTGCCAAATCTCTGGCCGTCCTAAAAAAAGGCGGCGTCGCTGTCACTATGGGAATGGGTGCCGACCAGGCCAAAGCCAGCGAGCTTGGCGTCACCGTTATTGGCCAGGGCACAAAGGTAACCACCGACGCACTCAATGCCCTTACTAAACTTATTGACGATGGGGTTGTGGTGCCACAAGTTGGCAAAGTGTTTGCGCTGACAGAAATTGTCGATGCATTTATTGCCCGCGAAAGTGGTGCTGTAAGTGGTAAGGTTGTTATTAGCATCAAATCGTAAGCTATGTGCTTTTCTTATCGATTATACTGATGTAGACAGTGAGACATACTGACTACAATGTGTTTTGTTTGTTGTGAAGGTTAAATTAAGTTAGCATTAATACTTAATGGTACCCTTACACGAGCTTGTATATTTTTCTATCTGTTGGGTTTTAGGTGTTTACCTAATTAACTCGGCATTAGCAGGAGAGTTTAAGAAGATTAATTTTAAACTCATGTTTTTGTATGTAACAACAGTGTCGATGATTGGCACATTCGGCGAAGTTTTTTGGGATGGTGTGTATCAAAAAGTATTTGGGGTAAAGCTGTGGGAATACTACGTATATCCAATCCATAATGGACACACTTCTTACTTTGCTGCGGTGTTGTGGGGGTTTTATGGTTTTCATCTTTATCTTTTATACGACACTATCAATAAACGCTATAAAAGAGCAGTTAAATACCTACCATTAATATTTTCGCTTGAAGCCTTGATGATAGAAGCGCTCGTTAGCGTTTCGTATAAGTTAGCTTTTGGACATTGGCTTTATTATTACTTACCAAATGGCTTATGGCACGTTTCGGCATTCCAAAACTTTCCTCTTTATTTTATGGCTGGCTACGTCATACTTGGTACGTTGAAACGCTTTCGTAAAGACATTAATTTCTTTATCGTAATGAACTTGGCATTAATGGCAGTATTAATATTTTTGGTTTAATACAACCTCAGTGTGGAGTTATTATAAGGATGCTAAGCCGTCATTATCTGCACCCATGAAAAACTAATCATTCCGCATTTTACGGATAGTATAAACCTCGTGGGAAGAAATTAGTGAAGGTATTGGTGTTCATGACACAAAAGGGCAGCTATTTCTTATTTTGCTTTTCGTAGACGGCTATCGCTTTTGCGACTTCACCATCACTTTTTAGGTTTTCCCAGAAATCCATTTCTTTTCGTTCTATGTACATAGTATCCTGCGGGCCATGTAGCTCATTACCAAGTTTTACTAATGAAACGTCTCCTGACGGAGTACTGGTAGTGCTGGCTTTCGAATTGCTCAAATAGTAGATATTAGTTAGCGTTACCTGGGTCTCAGTAATCTTGGTTATTTTCCCGAAATAAACCTGGCCACTTTTTAAAAACACAGATTGGAAGTTGGCCTTGTCAATATTTGCCTCGCCAGTAGTATTTTTACGTTTTTCTATTTCGGCAGTAAGCTTTGCCTTTTCGCCGTTAAACGTACTGATTTGTTTGTTAAGATCGGATACTTGCACATTGGATTTTTTGTATTTGTCATGCTGCTGATAAGCGAACACCGATAAGCCTGCGATAATTATCAGGCCCAATATATAAGCGAGTATTGATTTTAAACTTATTCGATTTTTAAGTGGCGAAACTGGGTTGGTAGCGGGCGAAG
>JAYUBM010000128.1:0-1136 GCA_043740875.1 bacterium
GTCTTGTTCATACAATTTATAATGTTCTACACCTCTGCCTGATATGTAATTTGCCGGATCTGTGGCACGCTGCGCAATACGGTCCCATTCGGGTAACCAGGATAAACGTTTTTTGGCACTTTTTGCTTGGGCCGTCGCAGCGCCCAGTTCCCACTGTGTCCACTGATTATGCGTTCCGCCTTCGACCTGGTGGCTGGCAGTACTGGCTCCCCAGTAAAAATTTTTTGGAAACAGCGGTGGTCTATGTGAACTGTTTTCCGGTTTTTCGTTTTTATCCATTAAGATTATTGTACCAAACTACTTTCGATTTAGGGCTCCTAGTGTTTACTCTTCGGTGAATTTTTTAATACGGGCGCGGATAGAACCAGGATGCCGGCCAAAAACACTGGTTAATGTTTTAGTTTTTACTCCTTCGGAATGAAGTTTTTTCAGTTCATCGTCTTGGGCATCTGTCCACGGCTTATAGGCATTCGGGTATCCTGAGCGCATTTTACCAAGTTTTTCACTCCAGGTACCGGCTTTTTTGCCTGTTGCTACGACCGGTTTTGGCGCTTGTAATTCGCTCACCCAACGTGCTTCGGCTTCACTAAATAGCTGCGCGTTATCCGTAACTGCACCTCGTGAAGCGTTCTGTAAATCTTCTTCAAGTAGTAGTGCCTCTTCGCTGACCCGTAATGCCATGTCGTTCATACCAAGCAAATATAAGTTTTGTAAATTGCGTACCCGCGACAAGGCCACATAACCCATACCCGGTGTAAAAGCCCGTGATAAGTCAACTTCTGCGGCATCAAGAGTCATACCCTGGCTTTTGTGTACTGTAATTGCCCAAGCCAGCCGTAGTGGAATTTGAGTGAGTTGCGCGCGGCGGACATCGCCGTCGGTCAGTTCCCAGGTATCTGGTTTTAGCGTAATATGGTCGCCATTTTTAAGTTGCACGACTGGATAGTGGCTGTGACCCTCAAAACCTACGACTGTGCCTAGGCTACCGTTTACATATTTTTTATCGGTTCCGTTTTTGATACACATTACTAGTGCGCCAACTTTCAGGGTAAGTGCCTCACTTGCTAAACAGCTTTTTTTGAGATTTTCAACGTAATTTTTTTTACCAGAAGTTTCCATATGATACGTATAAGCTT
>JAYUBM010000129.1:0-1131 GCA_043740875.1 bacterium
CACTTGCAAGCTAGGGGGTTTGATTGTATCCCGCAATTTGCTACTGGCATTTACAATTGTGACCTGTTGATCGGTGGCGTCGCCGTGGAAATCTATGGCGGTCGTTGGCACAGTTCTGGTCGTCACGCTGCTAGATCGCCTGAAAGATTTAAACATTTGTTTGATAGGGGTTTTAACGTGATAGTCATTTGGGTTAATAGCCGTAAGGATGGCCTCACTGTCGTTGCAGCCGATTACATTGCTTCCTTTTGTGAGCTTGTTAGCACTAATCCATCCGCTAGGGGTGAGTATAGGGTGATTTGGGGTAACGGTAAATTTATTGCCGGAGGCTGTAACGACCCTAATGACTCTGCCTTTATAAAACCTTCTAGTGGCGGCATTAATACCGTTTGAGCCTATTTTTGTACTGCCTATAAAGCAGTTAGGGTGCGCCGGTGGGTTATCATCACCACTATCAAAACTGTCATCGATGCCGACTTCTTGCCCGTCGAGTGGGCCGCAAATTATACAGGCACCGGGGGATGTTTCCCAGCGTTTGCCCGTTGCCCCGGATTGGCGGCCAAAGCCTAAAAGCCCCTGCGAGTAGGCGTTAACCGACTCGGTGCGGGCAATAAGCCCGGCGCGTTTGTAGTCGCCCAGTAAATCAGCCAGGCGGCTAGTGGCGTCCTCGGTGGTTTCGTTTAAGCCTAAGCTAGTGGACAGGCTAGAGCGTATCTTATCGAGTGTTGTAGCATTTAAGTCTTTTACAAGGCTGGCACTATACTTCTGTGCATATTGCTGGATAAAGTCGGTCGACTCGGTAATGCCGAGCGGCGTTTTATAGATTTCCTCACCCGCCTGTGCGCCCGTGGCTAGTCCCACAATCAGCGGGTCGTGCAATAGCTGTATTAGCAAGCTATTCTCATCCTCGTAAAAACTATCCTCGTTGATGATAACCGACACATCATACTTGGGGGCGGCGGCGGCTTTCTTGCTCATCATAACGCTGTAGTAATGCGCCCAGTTAACATACGTGTTCATGCGCTCGTTTTTTAAGCCACGGAAGTAATCACGCAGTACGCGTTCCAACTTTGCCTCGACTTTGATAATTTTCTTATGCGTCGTCGGGCTTTTACGGTATTGGTTGGCCCA
>JAYUBM010000130.1:0-1124 GCA_043740875.1 bacterium
TTTGTACTATATGGTGCAGACGTATCGGCGGTTCCCAAATTCGTTCCGTCTAGTTTAAACTGGACGTTTGCTATACCTATGGTGTCTGCAGCGGTTGCATTCACAGCTTGAGTCGCTCCACTAACAATTGCGTTAGTTAAGGGGCTTAAGATTGTGACAGCTGGAGCGGTAATTACGGGCGGTGGTACAACTACACCAACTTCGACTAAACTAAAGTCGTCTGTTTGTAAGGTGCCTATTTTATCAATGAGGTGAAAAACTGTGAGGCTTTTTACATTGGCAGGGGTTGTGAAAGTTGCAGTTGCCTGTTTCCAGATTGTAGCACTGGCACTGGGAGATGAAAGGTAGGCATAACTAAGTTGGTTGGCGGTATTTGTGTATTCAATATCAATTTCTGTTGCGACGTTTGATCGGTAAAACTCACTATAATTATATTTTTGGTTTGGTTTGACTGCGATAGACGTAAAGTACCACTTGGCGTCACCGCTTGTACGCTTGGTCATGTTTATAAAGTTACTTTTGTTACCGGTGTGTGCATCGCCAGTTTTATAGCTAAAAGAAGCTGCGTTAGTACCGTATTTATCTGTATTCCAGCCCTCTGCGCTTGTACCGGTGGCTGCAGAAGTTTCGACTGATGCATTTGTGATGAGGTTTGGCCCGTCTGCAAAGGCTACGGCCACTGAAAAAAGTGCTGTTCCGATTATTACTGCGCCTACAATAAGTGAAAATAACTTTTTCATTACACAACCTACCTTTATATACCACACAACGTAGTTACTAATATTTTATTAAACTTTACCGTATTTATAAGCATATGTCAAATTAGTAACGGGGGTAAGCATAAGCAAAACAATGTATAAAATTTAATTGCTAAAATAACAAAACTATATTATGAAGCTTGACATAAAGATATAACAAGTTTATAATGCAAAAGAATAAATAGTAATGTATAAAGTGAGATATTTTTATGACTGGAACAGGCCAAGTTTTAGGTGCAACAACAAGTAGCGTAATAGTAAGTGCAGTAGTTTTACCTAATACAGGTGGAAATACCGTAATAACAATAGCTATAGCTGTAGCTGCAGGTTTAGTTACCTGGGGTCTTCTTTATTCTTACTCTAACA
>JAYUBM010000131.1:0-1113 GCA_043740875.1 bacterium
GAAACTGACAGTTCGTACGTTCTTAAATTAATACTGTACTTAATGATCGGTTCGCAGTGGCTATTAATTACTCATGGAGAGCATTGGCAAATTCCTGTGCCATATGGTGCCGTCATTGCCTTACTATTTGCTCGACATGACCATTTTAAAATAGATCGTAAAGTCGAATACGCCGTTATCTTAGTTGCCATGTTCGTGGGGTTTTGGACATTATCGGGCATTAACTTATTAGTGTAGAATAGTCAACATATTGACACCTTAAAACTCTTCTGCTACACTTATAGACAATATCGTTACTTGGTGAATTAGTAAGTCCGTAAAAAGATACTGCTAAGCACCGAGCATTTTTATGCAAAGTTATCGATGTGAGCTTACACTTTTTGTACGACGGTACAACTTAAATATAAATGCACGTTCACTGAAAATTAGTGAACCACTGCAATAACTCCGATTTTTCGGAAGGGATACTATGAAAGCATTTATTACAAGAAAGGTTGGCATGACAAGCACTATCGCACCTGATGGTACTATGCAGGCCGTTACCTTGCTTTCCGCTAGTCCGGTGGTCGTTACCCAACTAAAGACCCAAGAAACTGACGGCTATACAGCCGTCCAACTTGGAGCCGAACATGACAAGCATATGGGTAAAGCACAAACAGGACATTATAAGAATTCGGGCATTATGCCAAAGCTCGCCCGCGAATTTCGCGTTGATGAACTTCCCGAAGACCTCGCCGTAGGTAGCACACTTACAGCAGAGGTCTTTTCAGTTGGTGACGTTGTACACGTTACCGGTACCAGCAAAGGTAAAGGGTTTGCCGGTGGTATCAAGCGCCACAACTTCCAGCGTGGTCGTAAGACACATGGTGGCCGTAGCTACCGTCGCGTTGGTTCGATTGGTTCTATGTACCCCCAGAAAATTTTTAAAGGCAAGCGCATGCCAGGTCAATACGGTCACGTTCAAGTGACAGTTCAGAACTTGCAAGTTGCCTTAGTTGATATGGAACATAATGTTATCGGCGTAACAGGTGCCGTACCTGGCCCACGCAAGGGAATTGTTATCGTGAAAGGAGCCAAATAATGAGTGTAGCCGAAAAGAGCAGCCAGAATTTG
>JAYUBM010000132.1:0-3988 GCA_043740875.1 bacterium
GGTATCGGCACAACACTTGGTGCCATAAACTTTATAATGACCATACTCAAGATGCGTGCTCCTGGCATGACGCTTGGCAAGATGCCGTTATTTACCTGGGGTTCGTTATGCAGCATGATCATGGCCGTAACCGTCTTTCCACTGCTTACGGCAACGCTCTTTTTGATGTTTTTCGATCGGTATTTTGGCGCGCACTTCTTTACGACCACACTTGGGGGTAACGCTATGATGTATACCAACCTTATCTGGATGTGGGGTCACCCGGAAGTTTATATTTTAATGTTACCTGCTTTCGGCGTGTTTTCAGAAATAGTTTCAACCTTTAGCCGCAAACGGGCCGCCAGTTATATGACTAATGTACTTGGGATGATTGGTGTATCGGTGTTTGCGCTTTCTGTGTGGCTGCACCATTTCTTTACTATGGGCTCGAGCGCGGACGTAAATGCCTTCTTCGGGTTAATGACCATGATAATTGCCATTCCTACTTCGGTATTGTTTTTTACATGGATCCCCACTATGCATAAAGGCCGAATCCGGTTCGATACCCCAATGCTGTGGTTTTTGGGATTCGTTGCATTATTTTCAGTTGGCGGAATGGCCGGTGTGCTTATGGCTATACCGCCAATAGACTTTCAGGTGCACAACAGTTTGTTTTTGGTGGCCCACTTTCATACTATGGTCGTTGGCGGGGTATTGTTCGGTATATTTGCCGGGCTGTCTTACTGGTTCCCCAAATTTACTGGAATTAAGCTTAATGAACGCATTGGCAAATATGCCTTTTGGTGTTGGTTAATTGGATTTTTGATGGCTTTTACACCGCTATATGTGCTGGGAATAATGGGAGCCACCCGTAGGCTTGATCATTACGATAAGTCTACTGGTTATCAGCCGTTCTTTATTATGGCGCTAATTGGCGGGATAATTATCATGGCGGGCGTTGTGCTGCAGATAGTGCAAATAGCCGCTAGTTACATGCAAAAAAGACGACTACTTGATGCTACGGGTGACCCCTGGGATGGTCGAACACTAGAATGGGCTACTCCCTCACCACCGATGTTTTACAACTTTGCTGTTATCCCGAAAGTCACATCCCGCGATGCATTTTTTGAAATGAAACAACAGGTTCCGGCTAAACTTGTCTTTGAAGACATTCATATGCCCAGAAACACTGCAGCGGGCATATATATCTCTGCCTTTGCTTTTTTGGCTGGCTTTGGATTCGTTTGGCATATTGTTTGGCTGATAGTTTTGGGGATTCTAGGCATCTTAGTTTGCATTATCCGCCGGACATTTAACGAAGATACCGAATATACTATTACGGCAGCCGAGGTAGAAAAACTAGAGGATGCGCGGGCTAAAAAATTACGGGCTAATGGCGAAGGCAATGACATATTCGCGGGCGATGATATGGGCATCATAGATTTTGTAAAAATAGTACTGGCGTGGGCACTAGATATCATAAAGAATAAACGGTGGCAGAAATGGTAAACATCGCACATATTAACCACGAAGAGGCGGCTAATGATCGAGTAATGTTTGGTTTTTGGGTATACCTGATGACCGACCTACTCATGTTTGCGGTGTTATTTGCGGTGTATGCCGTACTGCACGACAATACGCTGGGCGGTCCAACGGGGCGTGATCTTTTTAGCCTTCATTTGGCTTTGGCCGAAACGCTTATCTTGCTTACTAGCAGCTTTACCTGTGGTATTGGCATGATTGCAGCCAGGGCGGGCAATAAAAGACAAGTGCTTAATTGGTTTGGCCTAACTTTTATACTTGGCCTCAGTTTCTTAGGTTTGGAAATTAAGGAATTTAGTGAATTTATTAATAAAGGGCACACGATAAGCAGTAATGCATTCTTTTCATCGTTCTTTGCACTCGTTGGTACGCACGGGCTGCATATTTTCTCGGGGTTGTTGTGGATGGCGATTACCCTGATATACGTCAATAAGCGCGGTCTTTCTGTGCACATGGTACGAAAACTGACCTTGCTAAGCTTGTTCTGGCACTTTTTGGATATTGTGTGGATCTTTATATTTACTATAGTGTACTTGAGGGCATTCGTATGAGCGAACTGGCGCACAAAACACACGGCCATTCAAAGGGCAAACACGGTACATTACTGTCCTATATTGTCGGGTTCGTATTGTCATTACTGTTTACTGGCAGTGCGTATTATCTGGTGGTCAGCAAATCCGTCTCGGGCACTACCCTGCTTGCAATGATTTTGGGATTTGCAGTGCTGCAAATGGCGGTTCAAATATTCTTTTTCTTGCATTTAGGCCGCGGGCCAAAGCCGCTCTATAATGTGACCTTCTTTATTGGAACGGTCGGCATTATATTGGTAGTAGTAGTGGGATCTATATTTATTATGAACAATCTGCGCTACAATATGGCTCCGGCGGATGTGACTAAAAAGCTCGCTCAAGATGAGGCAATTTCACAGGTAGGAAATGAGAAAACGGGCGCTTGCCAAGTGGTGCATACCAATCACAAACTTACCATTACTAATGGCAAATTTAGTCCTCTTCAAACCAAAGCAAACCTGTGCGATACAATAACATTTATCAATGAGGATGATAAGGTGCGCGACATTGCGTTCGGACCACACCCCGAGCATCAGAACTATGGTGGACAATCTGAAGTGAACGTCCGTAAAGGGTACGCAAAAACTATCACACTGAATCAAGCTGGTACATATCAATTTCACGACCATCTTGACGCTGGAATGACTGGCCATTTTACGGTAACGCCATAACAGCGGCTAAATACATCCTTTCTTCAACCAACTATATTGTAAATACTCGTTCAACATTACGAGGTGCGTCAATTGTTAATACTGATTTACGAGCCATTCACATCAGTTGCTGAGATGTATGATTTACTTTAGGTCTTTTTTAATCAATTCAAACTGCTCCTTAGTTATATCACCTTTAGCGTATCGTTCCTTAGCTATATCTAATGGGTCGCTATGGTGATGGTGATGAGTGCTGCGATCTCTTAGTAAATATATCACGCCAATCACAACTGCTATAACGAAAAGCATTGATATAAACATCATTCCAAATCCCCAATCTCCATATTGTCCGTCCATCATGTTTCGGTCATAATATTGTGCAAAAAATGACGTCATTATAATACCTCCTAAGCATAAGTATACTCTTGTAACCTGATGTTATCTGCAATATGGGCACAAGATCACGAGCTTACACCCCATAAAATGCTACACTATTCATCCCTCTGTATTGAGCAACTAGCCAGTATGCGCACGGCCTTTGGCGTTCAATAACCTTACTTGTCAGAAACGTGTTTCAGATGCTCTAGCTAACTTCTATGACTTCGAGCATTCCCTCTCATCACCTATATAATACACCGCGAGTTAAAGTTGTCTTACGGGCTTTAGAAACCGCAAAGGAAGATAACTAATATGAAATTAAGTAAAAACCATAACGGGTTTGCCGTACCAGAACTTGCTTTAATCTTAGTGATTGTAGCCATAGTTGGTTTTGGTGGTTATAGAATAACTAAAAAGCTCAACCTCTCAAGGTGCCAGCCCGGCCGTATCTACAACCCAAGTATCTTTACCATCTAAGATACAGTCTAAAACAGACCTTACCAAGTCCATAAAAGCCCTTAACACTACGCTGATAAATAGCAAGTTAGACCCTAGCCAGTTATAGCCAGTTAGATAATGATATGAGTTCGCTCTTGTAGCGGATTTGCGGACTTGTTCTATAGTATTGAGTTTGTAGTTAAGCCGAACCCACGGTCGTACAGTAGTTTGGTTCTATCAGTGGTCGTACCATTAAAATTTATAGGAATCTGTTGTAAGCTGGATGGCCAAGGCAGGGGAAGCTTGGCGGTAAAGCGTTGATTACCAAAGAGCACATCGGCTACGCCATCTCCTTCACTACCGGGTAGCCAAGATGCTATTACTGAGTCAGCTTGTTTGATCTCATCATTCATCAAAAGTGGCCGCCCAGAA
>JAYUBM010000133.1:0-12598 GCA_043740875.1 bacterium
GTATTCAAGAAAGGCCTTCATTTATATCTGACCCGATTTGCTTACAAAAATACCGATACATCTGACTTGTGGCAAGCGCTAACGGAGGCTAGCGGAAAAGATGTGGCCTCTTTCATGAACGCCTGGACTTCACAGCCCGGCTACCCGATTGTACATGTTGCAACCAAAGATGGAACTTTGCACATTTCACAAAAAAGATTTTTCATGCGGCCACCAGCTACCCCTTATCACCATACAGCCTGGCATATACCCTTGCTTGACAACCGCATAGGCGAAATGGCTATTCTAGCAACGGCTAACACTTCGCTGGTTTTGCCGCTAAATGAGCCAACCTATCTCAATAAGCAACGTAGTGGATTTTACCGAGTCACCTACGAAGCTACTCTGCTTGATCAGTTGGCTATTTTATTAGACACCAATAAGCTAGAGCCCCTCGACAGGTTGGGCCTGCTCAGCGATTTATTTGAAGCAAGTAAATCTGGCGATATGACGACCGTGACCGCACTTAATTTTTTGCAACATTATAAAGACGAAGAGAATGCTGCCGTCTGGAATATTATTGCCGGAATGGTTGGTGGTATCAGACTTGTTTTGGGGAGTGATGAACTGCGCGCGGCTATCAAGCCATTTATCATAAAACTTACACTTCAAGAGTATGTCCGTCTTGGGTGGGAAAAGAAATCAACCGACAGTTACTTTGATAAGCTACTGCGCCCAACGGTGTTAAGCTTGATGGCAAGTGCCGATTATCCGGATATACTGTCACACTGCAAAAAGCTTTTCGCATCTATAAAGTACGCTGAAGACGTAGATGGAAGCCTGCGCATTACTATAAATATGGCACAATTAAACCGTGGCATAGACATAGACCCTGACATGCGCGGCGTCGTCTTCGGAACTGTTGCACGGCTTGGTGATCAAAAAACTTTTGATAAGCTGTTACACCTTTATAATTCTACAGATTTGAGCGAAGAAAAATTAACCTTAGCTGCAGCTTTAACTGATTTTAGCCAACCTGAAATTATCAGCCAAGCCTTAGCGCTTATAAAGTCTGATGCGGTCCGTTTACAAGATGTTGGCTTTTGGCTTGCGTACAGTTTCTTAAATCATAAAGCTCGGCCACAAACATGGCAATGGCTAAAAGACAATTGGGACTGGCTTTATAAAAGTCTTGGTAACGATTTAAGCTTTTTTAGAATGCCTATTTATGCAGCAAGGGTACACAGCGATGTCGAATTTGCTAGTGAATACAAAGCGTTTTTCGAACCGAAAATGTCGCCTGGGTTAGAAAGGCCGTACAAACAAGGCTTAGAAATGCTTGAGTGGCACGCAGCGTGGCGTGCACGCGATTATGACTCAGTTCTAGCGTACTTTAAAGCTCATCTATAAATTCTATAGTTTCTGTGTTGCCCGTTATGCTTATGGCCGCTAACTGGCTTTCGCCCGTCCAATTATTTTGATTCAGCCAAAATTCGGCTGCAAAGTTCATTTGCTGCTGTTTTTTATTGGTTATATAATCAAACCCAGAGCCGTAATAATCATTTTTACGATACTTTACTTCTATAAAATAAATTGTATTAGTCTTTTTTGCAATTATATCAATTTCGCACCAGCGTGTTTTCCAGTTACGGTCAATAATTTCAAAGCCACGCCCCTGTAAATAAACAGAGGCGATGTCTTCGCCTCTGTTACCAATGTCTTTCGCTTTCATGTTTCGAGCGCTCTGCTTTTGTTATGCTGCGGCATCAGTTGGCTTAGTGTCGCCGGCTAGCTGTGTGGCGGGTGCTTCTACCACGGTATTTACGCCCATTTTATCAAAATCTACACCCGATAAACGAGCTGACTTGCCCTTGAGAGCACGCATGTAACCGAGGTAATTACGGCGTACTTTACTTCTTTTGACAACTTCTACTTTTACTAGAAGTGGACTATGAAGTATGTAAGTTTTTTCGACTCCTACCCCGCTAGCTATACGACGGACTGTAATGCTGCTTGTCAAGCTGTTGGGACGATCAGTTCGTATAACGAGACCTTCGAACATTTGCACCCGCTCTTTAGTGCCTTCTTTAATTTTTTGGCTTACTTTGACAGTATCGCCACTTTTCACGTCTACTACAGCGTGTTTCTTATATTTCTCTTCGATTTTTTGGACAATAGATTGCATAGCTAGTTATACCTTACAGATTGAATTAGTTGATAGTAGTATAACACAAAATGTTTAAAATAAAATAGTCTGCTGTTCGGGTGCAGCAGTTTACAATAGTCATATGGATATATACGAAGAAGCATTACAGTTACACAAAAAATTAAAAGGTAAAATTAATACTGGGCTACGGGGTGAAGTTAATAAAGACACCTTGAAACTATTTTATTCACCCGGTGTCGGAGCAGCTTCATTGTATGCCCAGGATAGTAGCGCAAAATTAAAAGAAGTTTCATGGACAAATAACCTTATTGCGGTTATTTCCGATGGCTCGGCGGTGTTAGGACTTGGGGATATTGGCCCTTACGGCGCCATGCCAGTTATGGAAGGCAAAGCAATGCTCTTTAAGCATTTTGCCGATATCGATGCCGTACCAATTGTACTGGATGTCCATACGGCCGAAGAAATCGTAACGGCTATTAAAGCAGTTGCACCGAGTTTTGGAGGTATTAACCTCGAGGATATCGCGGCGCCAAAATGTTTTGAAATAGAAGAACGTCTCAAGGCCGATCTAGACATTCCCGTTATGCATGATGACCAGCACGGCACGGCAATAGTTGTATTGGCAGGACTTATTAATTCGCTTAAATTAAAAAACAATACTGATATAAAAACACAAAAAATAGTTATAGTTGGCGCAGGAGCTGCCGGTACTGCCGTTGGTAAATTACTAGCACTGTACGGAGCAGTTGATATTTTGATGGTAGATAGCAAGGGCATTATTGGGCCGGGGCGTACTGATTTAAACAAAGAAAAAATAAAATTATTAACCTTAAATAAAATGGACCGTGATGGAAGTCTTAACGATGCACTTGCTGGTGCACATGTCTTTATAGGCGTATCGAAAGCCGGCTTATTAAGCCCAGAGCTTATAAAAACAATGGCCGATCAACCTATAATTTTTGCGCTTGCCAATCCCGAACCAGAAATATATCCTGAAGTCGCTAAAAAAGCCGGGGCATTTATTATTGCAACTGGCCGGAGTGATTTTCCAAATCAAGTAAATAATTCACTGGGTTTCCCTGGCATATTCCGCGGTGCGCTTGATAACGGAGTCAGTAAAATTACTGATGAACATAAAATTGCAGCTGCTAAGGCTCTGGCAGGTCTGGTCGAAAATCCTGCGCCCGATTTTATAATTCCCAGCCCATTCGATGAACGAGTTGTACCGACCGTTGCAAAAGTTATAGTTTAGTTAACCGACGACTCTGAAAATTTCTTCTAAAGTCGTTTCGCCGGCTACTACTTTCAGGATACCGTCCTGCAACATTGTTCGCATGCCATCTGCTACAGCAGCTTCTTCGATCTGTTGGGTAGATGAAAGATTACCATGTTCAAGAACCTCTCTGATTTTTGGCGTCATTAAAAACTGTTCACGCAAGGCCAGTTGACCCTTGAAACCATAAGGGTTAGAGTCACTTGGAACAGCTTTATACAAAGTAAGGTTTGTTATGTCCGGACGCTCAATTCCCTCTGGTAACGTGTCGATTATATGCTGGATTTGCTGTTTTTGTGAATCATCTGCCGTAAAACCTTGTTTTGTTTCGGGATCTAAACGGCGCACTAATCGCTGGGCCATAACAAGGCGTATGGCTGATACAAACAGTGGATTTTGCCCTATTACATCAATAAGCCTGGTAAGTGCCGCAGCCGACGATGAGGCGTGAAAGGTCGACAAAACCAAATGCCCAGTTAAGGCGGCCTGTAAGGCCGTTTTAGCAGTATCACTATCTCTGACCTCTCCTATCATGACAACATCAGGATCAAGTCTAAGTGTGGCACGCAGTTTTTCGGCAAAACTTGTTTCATTAGAGTTTTGTGACGTAACGGAAAGCTGAGAAATTCCGGCGAAACGATATTCTACCGGATCCTCTATGGTAATGATTTTTGTTTCATCATTATTTAGTGTATTCAACATAGAATAAAGAGTTGTGGTTTTGCCAGATCCAGTAGGACCAACAACAAGCACAAGACCGCTAGGTTTAGCTATAATTTCGTCCAGATTAGCCCGCTCTTTTTCAGAAAGGCCAAGTCTGTCCAGGTTATACATCGACTGATCCATATTAAACAGCCGCATGACTACATCTATACCGTTTATAGTAGGGACAGTTTCGAGTCGTACATTCACTTCTACGGAACTGCCATCTGCCATAGTAATACTTTGGGCAATATGACCTTGTTGGGCTTCTAAAGAAGCCGTAGAAATATTACCTGCACTGGCAATTGCTGATATGAGAATCCGGTATTTTTCTGGCGTTAGTTTTGCAATGACATGCAGCACACCGTCAATGCGAAAACGTATACGCGTGAATACTTCTTGCACTTCCATATGAATATCTGACGCATTCAGGCGATGTGCCTGCTGTACAAGATAAGCCAGCATATCTTCGGCCTTAACTTGTTCTAGCGTTGCCGAAACTGTTTCTATCAGTTGGTCGACACCTTGGGCACTTATTTTAATATCGGTATATTCAATTTTTTTAGGTGGGTTATACAGAAGCATATAATCTCGGTAACCAGTGTCAGAAATAATAGCGAATTTTATTTGTTGGTCTAAAAAGCGTTGCCTAATTAACTGCATTGTTTGCTGGGATGTACTTGTCGTGATGCCAAAAGTAATATTGTGTGCATCGGCTAAGAGCGGCACTATACGAAGCGTTGTTAATTCTTCGGGGCTAAGCAGTTCATAATACAATGCTTTGTTTTGGATCGAATATACATCAATATAATTTAGTCCCAGAATACGGGCACGCCGGGCGGTTGATTGCTCTTCATCGAGTCGTGGGTCTTGTGACATTACCTTATTATAAGCATAAGCGTGGGTTTTACCCTATATTTTGCTAGGCTATAGATATGCCAGAGATTATTCTTATACTAAATGATGTTCGGAGCACTTTTAACGTCGGTTCATTATTACGAACTAGCGATGGACTAGGTGTTACCAAAGTTTATTTGTGCGGTATTACTCCTTATCCTAAACTACCAGTGAACGAGCGGCGTTTACCACATATAGCCGCAAAGCTAGATGCACAGATTCATAAAACAGCCTTAGGTGCGGAAAATTCCGTTGCGTGGGAATACCATAATGAGGTTCACTCGCTTATTTCCGAGTTAAAAAAGCAAAATTGGAAGGTGTGCGCACTAGAACAAGACCCTTTATCTGTAACTCTGGCTCGGTATAAAGCCGACACAAAAACTGTGCTGCTTGTTGGTGCCGAGGTGACTGGATTACCAATTGATTTATTAAAAGAATGCGATGAAATTATAGAAATCCCCATGGTAGGTAAAAAAGAATCATTCAATGTATCGGTGGCGGCTGCAATTGCGCTGTTTTGGATCACAAGATAACCAGAATCGCCGGCTATAGACAAATTTATAACTTTTATGGTTTAATACAAGTTAGTAAATGCAAACAAAAACTAAAAAATCACCACTTAAAAAAAATATAAAGCTGTCTAAATCTGCTGTTTCGCAAAAAAGTCATTCTCAGCAGTTCTTAAAAGTCTATTGGCCGTATATCCCTATGTTTATTCTGGTTTTCATGGGTCTTACATTTGGTTATAACTGGCGTGGCACTACTGTTCATCATTCAAACACCAGTGGCGTACTTGCTTATGCAACCGAAATGAGCACCAGTGGTTTGTTAAATTCTACGAATGAACAAAGAGCCCAAAATGGTGGGTTGCCCGCACTGGCATTAAACGCTAAACTTGCCAGTGCCGCCAAGGCTAAAGCAAACGATATGGTCGCCCGTGATTATTGGTCACATAATACACCTGATGGTAAAGAACCTTGGTCATTTATTGATGCTGCCGGTTACCAATACCAAAAAGCCGGTGAAAACTTGGCATATGGTTTTAATGACAGCTACGCAGTACAGAACGGTTGGATGCTCAGTGAACATCACCGTGAAAATGTGCTTGATCCTGCTTATAAAGAAGTGGGCTTTGGATTCGCCAATGCACCGTCGTATGTGGGCACAGGTGAACAGACGGTTGTCGTTGCTTTGTATGGTAACCCTGCAAATCAGACAGTAGCAGTTAATATTGACACAAGGGCACCGAACAATGCGGCCGTTAAAGCTGCAAATGCAAAAACTGCACCAGCCGCAATACCTGTTGCAGTCGCTGACACTGTGACGCCAAATGCTGCCGCTGCCAGCAGTCTCAAGAAATTATCTTCAGACCGTTTTAACCAGGCAATAACTACGGACTCTCCGGTGCCAGCAGCCCAACCAGCGATAAATATTACCAGGCTAAACAGCCTTACAGGTAGCTACTCACCTTGGAGTTCTGCCGCCCTTAGTATTACTTTACTAATAGTCGTCGGCTTATGGACACTAAAGCACGTGCTGATAGTAAAGCGGGTGCTCATCGACGGCGAACAATTTTTATTACATCACCCATTAATTGATGTAGCGGTATTAAGTATAGTTGCTATAGCTATACTGCTTAGTCAAAGTAGCGGCGTTATAAAATAGTAATCAAACAATGGTTACTGTTCTCTGACGTTGGCTTCACCAAAAACCTCTTTCAATAAGCCGACAAAATGTGAATCGTTATGAATTCGGCTGGGAAGACGAATAGCTTGTTTGGTTGCATCACTTCCTACTATCAAAACTACCTCGTCATTACCATCTTTTTGGGTGTCCATGATATCTTTTAGGCTCTTTAGGACCACTTGGTCTTCGGTAGTTGCCATTCTGATATAAATTCTCTTAAATGGCGCAGCCGACTGGGAAGTTTTTTTTATAATTACAGTAGCTTTTATATTAGGTAATTTTTGTTCTCTGCCGGTTTTTTGATATGCCTCTGCTTGCTCCTGGCTTATAACGCGCGCTTCATCGGCTAATACCTTTAGCTCTTGTGTAGCATTACCTTCCTTGTCTTTACTACTTACTTTTCCTTTTACGATCACAATTGCATCTGCTGTCCACAGATCTATCGTTTGCTGCAACACGCTTGGAAACAAAATTATTTCGATATCTCCATGTAAGCTTGATAACTTTACAAAGGCCATGGCCTGCCCATTTTTTGTCGTTATTATCCGGCTCGATTCTACTGCTCCGCCTATAACGACTCGCTTTCCATCCATGTCTGCGCTTAGTTTATTTATGGGCATCGTTTGTTCGTCAAATAAGTCTTTGAAGCTTTCGAGCGGATGCTGTAACAAATATAACCCTAATAACTCACGCTCCCACTGCAAATAATCTCGCAAGCTGTAGCCGCCTGAGCCTTTCGTTAGTACTAGCTGGGGGCCATAATTTTGCTTATCTACAACAGCATTACCAAATAAGTCCGTCTGGCCACTAGCGACTTCTTTTTGTTTTTTAACACCGTAGGCTAACAGTGTTTCTATGTTGTGTAGTAGTACTCCGCGTTCTTCAAAACGGTCAAAAGCGCCTGACTTTATAAGACTTTCGATAGCCTTACGGTTAACCGTGCGTGAATTTACTGTGCTAAAAAAATCTTCTAAATTCTTGAAAGGACCATTTGCGCCACGTACGCGTACAATTTCATCAACAGCTGCAGTACCGACGTTTTTGATAGCGTTCATGCCAAAACGGATTTTTGGTTCGCCCGGAACAACACCAAATTCTAAAAATGACTCATTTACATCCGGAGGCAATACTTTAATACCCATACTAGTACATTCACTTATTTCAATAGCCAAACGATCTAAATCATCGAAATCACTTGTCATAAGCGCCGCCATAAATTCATTTGGATAATGTGCCTTCAGGTAGGCCGTTTGATAAGCGATCATGGCATAGCAAGCAGCGTGCGATTTATTAAAACAATAAGCTGCAAAATCTTCGAGTTGTTTCCAGAATTTTTCCATCATCACTGGGTTAGCATTTGATTTACTGATTGCTCCGGCTATAAATTCTTTTTTCATTTTATTCATTACTTCAACTTGTTTTTTACCAATAGCTTTACGCAAGGTATCAGCTTGTCCACCGGTAAATCCACTTAGGTCTTTACTAATTTGCATAACTTGTTCTTGGTAAACAAGCACGCCATAGGTGTTTTTAAGCGCTGGTGTCATAGCTTCGTGCATATATTCTATTTTCTTTGTGCCGTGTTTACGAGCAATAAAATCATCTATAAACTGCATTGGTCCCGGTCTATATAGTGCTACCATGGCAATAATATCGTCAAAAACAGTCGGCTTAAGCTCTTTTAAATACCGCTTCATACCAGCGGATTCGAGCTGGAATACACCGGTAGTTTCGCCGCGTTGCAATAATTCATAAGTGACTAGGTTATCAAGGGGGATAGTATTGATGTCTATATCTATGTCTTTAACTTTTTTAATAATACGGAGTGTGTTTTTGATAATAGTAAGGTTTGAAAGACCCAAAAAGTCCATCTTAAGTAACCCAAGTTCTTCAACCGGTCCCATGGCATATTGCGTCGCGATCACCCCTTTTTGTGCCATTTCAAGTGGTGCGTATTCTACAATATCGCTTGGTGCTATCACCACACCAGCGGCGTGGACGCCGTGGCTGCGAATCGTGCCTTCGAGCTTTACTGCTAATTCAAAAATACGGCGGCTTTGTTCATTTGTTTCGTTTTCGTGCTTAAGTTCAGGGTTATTTTCTAACGAAGTTTTAAGTAATATATGACGGCCCTGAATGGGCGGTGGTATCATTTTAGATAAGCGGTCTGCCTCTGAATAGGGTACTCTTAGTACCCGAGCTACGTCCCTTACTGCATTACGTGCCGCCATACGGCCAAATGTTACAATATTTGCGACTCTATCTGATCCATACTTTTGGACACAGTACTGGATTACTTCGTTCCGCCTAGTATCCTGAATATCTATATCTATATCTGGCATGCTAATACGGTCAGGGTTCAAAAATCTTTCGAACAATAGGTCATAGGCAAGTGGATCGAGCTCGGTTATCTTTAACGCATAACTAATAATCGAACCGGCAGCGCTACCACGCCCCGGACCAAACACGATTCCTTCGCGTTTACCCCAACCAATAAAATCAGCAATAATAAGAAAATAACCGTTGAAACCCATTTGGTCTATGACGCCGAGCTCATAAACAGTCCGAATGGCAACCGGATCTGGCAAAATCTTTTTAACCGCCGCAATTGACATTTTTTTTGCATTCAGTTCGGTGATGCTGCTATAGCGCCAGGCAAGCCCTTGGTAAACATCGCGTTCTAAGGCTTCTTTTTCTGTCTGGCCAGCCGGCAACGGAAATTTAGGAATTAAAATTTTGCCAAGTTCAAGTTCTACATTACATCTTTTTGCAATTTCGGCAGTATTCGTTAGTACGCTGGCATCATCATTGGCCCAACGGCCAATTAATTCGTTCGGATCTGTCACATGCAGTTCGAATTCCTTTAGGGACATGCGTTTATCTTCGTCTAAAAAGGAGCCCGTTTGTACGCATAGCAATACCTCGTGTGCTTCTTGATCGGTATGACGCAAATAATGAGCATCGCAAGTAACAACCAGTTTTATGTCTAATTCTTGTGCTAACTTGCGAAGTTCCTTGTTTACACTGACCTGTTCATCCCACTTAGCCGGGTGTTTGGGATGACCGTGATCTTGGAGTTCGATATAGTACCTATCTCCAAATATCTTTTTATACCACAAAGCTGTTTCTTTGGCAGCTGCGTATTGCCCTTGACGCAAGGCATCGGCGACTTCTCCCCCCATGCAAGCGCTTAATACAATCAAGCCTTTATTATATTTTTCGAGTAACTCATGGTCTATGCGTGGCTTATAGTAGAAGCCTTGCAGGTTCGCGGTCGTTGATAGTCGCATTAGATTTTTATAACCGACATTATTCATAGCGAGAAGTACAAGATGATAATTCGATTTGTCTTTTCCCGGCTCACGATCGGTATGCTTGCGCGCAGCTACGTACGTCTCTATACCTATTATTGGTTTAATACCGCGGGATTTTGCAGCCTTGTAAAATTCGACCACACCTGACAGCGTGCCATGATCTGTCATCGCAACGGCGCTCATCCCCATATCATGGACAGCGTCTAGCATCGGTTCTATCTTTTGTAGCCCGTCTAATAAACTGTAATGCGTATGATTATGTAAATGCACATAGTCTGAAGCGCCCAGCTTAGGTTTTGCCGATTTATCGCCCATTACGTACAGTATAACTGTTTGCGGCCGCTAAAGGTTATAAAACTAGTTATTTTTGAAGAACTTTTTCAGGGATTCTAACGCATTATGTGCATTTTTGACTGCCATATCCAGATCCTCATCGTTACTATTACCACTTCGCACTGCTGCCAAGACAGTTGCGGCCTGATCTCTCGTTTTACGGGCACTTGTCAGTGCATCATTTGCTTCTCTTTTTGCAACCTCTGACATACGGTTCATCTGCGATTCTGCCCTGTCTACCAATCTTGAAAGTTCTTCGTGAGCATGTTTGAGCTGTTTATCGGCCATTTTAACAGTATCTTTCGCACCTTTTTTCAAATCTTCACGGGTGGCTTTACCACTTTTAGGGGCTAACAATATACCAGCTACAAATCCAGCTGCTGCACCCACTAATGCTCCAAGCGCTACTTTTTGCTTTTTAAAATTCTTTGTCATGTATAAAACTCCTTGTTATTTATTTCTTTTAGACTTCTTAATTATATTATGTACAAACGTAGATACCATTGCTCCAAGTGTTGAGGCATTGGTTATATTCCTAATGTTACCAGTCAAAGCTTCGACGGATTCTACTGCGTGACGGGCTTTATCCGTTGCATCGCTAATTTTTTTAATTAGTTTTATGAGCATAACTGCCATAATAATAAATAATACAAGTGAGATAGCTAAAGCTACCGATAGCATGATTACTAAAATATCATATGAATTCATGTTTAAAGCCTACACCTAAACTAGCGTTACTGTCTATAAGCGGTTTTCTAAATATTGTCTGAGAGGTTCACCGAGTTGCGGATTCTTTAGCCCAAAATCAATAACCGTTTTTAAATATTCAAGCTTGTCGCCGGCATCGTAATATTGCCCATCTTTAATTTGGGCAGCAATGACTCGGTGGCCGGCTTTTGTCATAAGCTTGAGTCCGTCGTTATAATAAAGTTCGTTACCCTCCGTAAGATTAGCATGGGCTTGCTCTAGATAAGTAAATATTTTAGGTGTAAAAAGGCCACCGCTTACTGTTGCAAGATTAGAAGGTGCGGCAAGTTTTCCTGGTTTTTCGATAAAAGACGAAACATCAATCACGCCTGGCTGAAGTTCGCTCCCTGCTGCAAAACCATATCTGTCGTAATCCGCGTCTGACTGAACTTGTATACAACTAAGGACTGGCGACTTATACTTTTCATACAAGGTTATTAGTTGTGAAAATCGGTTAGGTGAAGCAACAATGAAATCGTCGCTCCAGGTATAGATAAAGGGCTCATCGCCGATTATATCGCGCACGTTCATTAGTGGTGTGCCATTACCATAAGGCCCTTTTTGGCGAATATAAATAAAATTAGCCATTTCACTGACGTTATAAACTTCTTTCAAGAAACTTTGTTTTTTTTCACCGCCTAGCTTTAAGTTTTCGATTAAATCGGCGTTTGGGTGGTCAAAATGATCTTCAATCGACCTTTTGTGATACCCCGTCACGATTATAATGTCTTGTATACCGGCTGCAACCAGTTCTTCGACAACAACCTGAATGACCGGTCTGTCTATAATGGGGAGCATTTCTTTAGGCATCGCTTTAGTTTGGGGTAAGAAGCGCGTACCATACCCTGCTGCTGCAATAACTGCTTTACGTACTTTTTGACTACTCATACTGCCATTTTAGCATGCTTATGCTGCGTGCTTTGGGACAAATAATGAATGTTCGTGCCATGATAATGCACTGACCGTATGACCGACAGAAACGCGGCTTCCAGCGCTTTTCAGGCGGTGATTCAAATTTGCACCAAAAAAGAGCTGGGCCTTTTCGTCTTCACGACCTTTCTTCCAGCCAAAACGTTCAGTTTTCATGGCTTTATTAGCAAGTTTCTCGGAGTCTTGCTCACCAGTTTTCTGGTCGATAGTAGGAATGACGCAGCGCGAGCATGCACTGACTGCATCTGCAATAAACTCGTCACCTATTTGATAGGTCGCCACCAGATCTTCTGTCGTTATGGCGTCATTAGACTCACTCCTGCAAAATGTGTTTATATTGGCCCGAAAACGATTTAACGCAATGGTACCCGGCGTTATACCTGCAACACGTTCAAGACGGAGCAGTGTGACGTGATTCACAAGTAGAAATGGGGCACCATCGGCTGCTGCCAACCTGTTCGTATTATCAGTACGTTGATATTTTTCAGTAACATTCCGAACTTCAGTCTCTGCTGCACGAATTACAGAAACATCTCTACCTAATAACCTGCTAAAGAAGGTGTCTGCTTC
>JAYUBM010000134.1:0-1102 GCA_043740875.1 bacterium
CTGCCGTCGAAGGGATCAAGGTAGCCACGCCAGCCCTTGCTAGTTTTATTATTCCTATTACTATTTTCATTTTGACTGGTTTATTTTTTATTCAGAGCAGGGGTACGAGCGCAATAGGTAAAGTGTTTGGGCCAATAATATTATTATGGTTTGCGGTTATTGCAGGGCTTGGTATTCGCCAAATAATCGATGCGCCGGCAATACTTCTGGCTATAAACCCCGTAGCAGCTATCCGTTTTGTTGTTGAAACGAAGCCTTACGAACTGCTTGTTATTTTGGGATCGGTCATGTTGGTTGTAACTGGCGGCGAAGCTCTGTACGCCGATATGGGTCATTTCGGCCGTTCTCCAATTCGCCTCGGCTGGTTTAGTGTTGTGATGCCCTCCTTGATGCTCAGTTACTTAGGCCAGGGGGCATACTTATTAGCTAATAAGCCGATTGTGGGTGAAAATTTATTTTTTAGTTTAGTGCCACATGCACTTTTGTACCCAATGGTCCTGCTTGCAGCGTGTGCGACGGTTATTGCGAGTCAGGCATTAATATCAGGTGCGTTTAGTTTAGCAGCTCAGGGGATATCCTTGGGGTTATTACCCAGGCTTAGGATAATTCAAACACACAAACATCATGCAGGCCAAATTTACTTACCTTTTATAAATTGGGCACTGTACGCCGGCTGTATTGCCTTAGTGTTAACCTTCAAGTCCAGCACAAATCTAGCCGCAGCTTATGGCCTCGCGGTATCGGCAGTTATGCTCATAACGGCTGTATCAGTACTTCAGATTGCCCGAATTGAATGGAGATGGACGCCGCTTGTAGCCTACGGTTTATTCGGCTTTTTTACGGTCGTTGACGTGTGTTTCTTGGCAGCAAATAGCTTAAAAGTATTTGCTGGCGGTTACGTACCTTTAACAATAGGGGTTTTAATTTTTATAATTATGGGCACGTGGCGGTGGGGAAAAGGACATGTTCGGCGCACTTTCTTGGAACATAGCAACATGACTATGCGTTCACTTTTGAAAATTAAAAAAGACCAGCAGGGTAAAAATTCTAGCAACTTATTAGTCCTTACTCTGCATAATCCGGCCAACCTAGACGAACCGGT
>JAYUBM010000135.1:0-1098 GCA_043740875.1 bacterium
GGTGTTTATTTCATAAGACAGAAGTATTGCATCAAACAAGGCAACTTGTTCGGTCGTAAAAAGTTCTTGCATCCAGTTAGCGCCAGCATTACTAAGCATACCAATTTTGTATGTTTGCTTTAACTGTTTTATCACGCTAAACAATGGTTGGTTGGCGACATTCCCTTCAATTTGGGCGTGAGCCGATTGTTTGGGTATGCTGGCGAGTTTTGCCACTTGCGTTATAAACTCATCATAGCTTATAAACCCCGAATCCGCTTGTTTATTTAAATCGCGGGCTTGCGTTCGTACATCGTCGTTTTGGCTAAAATATGAGTCTAAAAACGGCAACCAGGCATCGGTTGTCAAAACGCCAAAACAGTCAAATACAATCGCTTTTATTTTATTCATTCACCTTATTTTAGCACTTAAACGGGGCTTATTGCCGATTACTCGAGCCCAACGGCTTCTATGGTTTTTGTATAGTCAGGAATCTGCATCTTGAACAAGGCACGGGTTGCAGGGCCAGGGCCACCATAACTACCTACATTACTGCCGCAAGAAACACTCCACGACCGGACAATTTGCTCATCTACGTCATACAGTTCATACGTATAGCGGTTACCTGTGGCACAATAGCCGTGCTCGTCTTCGCCCCTATCTTTAAGTTTAGAAGTAAAGTTGAGACGGGTAAGTGCTTTCAAAAAATCTGAATACGCTGCACTATTGTTGCCGTATATTTTATCGTCGATAAGTCTTCGTTCATAGCCTTTAAAAGTTTTGAGTTCACGCTTGTTAGCAGATATATCAATCTGATAGCTCACAAATTTTTCATCGGCAACGATTGGACCGCTGACCGTAATCCGTGTGTTGGTGCCCCCTCGGGCATATTCATCGAGGTTAATTTTTTGGGATTGGGTCGCCGTAGTTTTGTTACTTCTAAACACACGGTGCGCAATTGAAATAATCCCCCAAGAACTCAGCACCAATAATAATATCGCTGCGATAGAAAATATGATGAATCGAATCCGTGGTCCATACTCCATAATGCTTATATTATAGCACAATACTGCTTATGATGCAAGTATAGCTGCAACTATGTCCAACACTTCGTCTTCG
>JAYUBM010000136.1:0-1096 GCA_043740875.1 bacterium
GTGAATAGCTATGTATTAATTTTGGCACTTATAAAAGCCGGAGCAAATGGTTTGCGGCTTAACTTTAGCCATGGCACATATGAAGAGCGTCTGCAGCAAATTAAGTGGATACGCCGGGCAGCGCATGAATACGGCAAGCCGGTTGCAATTATCCAAGACCTGCACGGCCCAAAAATGCAGCTGGGCGATTTTGAAGGTGTTTTACCGGTGCAAGAAGGCCAAGCACTGCGGTTTGGTTTTGGCAGTGATTATGCACGCAGCGGCGTTTTACCGGTGCAATACGACTTTAGTAAGTATGTAAAACGCGGTCAAAAACTGCTTTTGTATGACGGCAAAATCCACACCACAATTACCAGCGTAAAAGATAGTATTGTGTATGTCACAGTCGAAAACAACGGCGTCCTGATTAGAAATAAGGGTATTAATTTGCCAGATACCGATTTTGAAGGCGATGTACTAACGGCAAGAGACAAAAAAGATATTGCCTTTGGGTCGATGCAAGACTTTGATTATGTTGCCCAAAGTTTTGTGCAATCCGCCCAGGACGTGAAAGACTTGCGCAAGTTACTTGGTAACTTGGGCAGTACCGCAAAAATAATTGCCAAAATAGAGACCAAAGCCGCCATTGAAAACCTAGAGGCTATTACCCAAGAGACTGATGTAATCATGGTTGCCCGTGGTGACCTGGCCGTTGAAACAAGCCCGGAAAGCGTACCTATTATGCAGCGTCGCATGATTGGGCTTGGTATGCATTATGCCAAACCAGTGATTGTGGCCACACAGATGCTGGCTACCATGACCGAATCACCCGAACCAACCCGCGCCGAAGTATCTGATGTTGCGACGGCAGTATTGGTGGGTGCCGACTGCGTGATGCTCAGTGAAGAAACCGCCGCTGGTAAATACCCCATCGAAGCGGTGCAAACCATGAAACGGGTTATTAAGTACACCGAAGACAATGCACCGGTAAAACCATTGTTTACCGAACTTATCGAAAAATCTAGCCGTCAAAATGCCATATCTTCGGCCGTGATTGGCCTGGCACGTGAAGTTGGCGCCGTGGTCATTGTGGCCGAAACTCGGTCCGGTGCAACGG
>JAYUBM010000137.1:0-12442 GCA_043740875.1 bacterium
AAGCAACAAGTGCGATGTACAACCAGTAACCGTGCTTTTTACCGAAGAATACATCAAATATACGCCAATATTTTTGGGCAATCAAACAGACGATAGTTATAATTAAAGTGGCTAAAATTGCTGCCAGAAGTATAAGGTCATAACCGCGCATACTGCTAGTATGACAGATTCATAGCACAAAATGTATCTGTTACTAACACTGCTTATGCTGCTATTTGTTCCCAAGCAAATTCAGGGTTACCAAAATGCCCATAGGCACTGGTAGCTTGGTACTGCGGCACCCGCAAATTAAGTTTAGATATAATACCCTTCACCGACGTATCAATAAGTTTTTCAGCATAGGCATCGATAGCCTCTTGGCTTATAGTAGCCGTACCAAAAGTATCGATTGTTTTCATAAGTGGCCTAGGCTGTCCTATAACATAAGCCAGTCCAACTTCACACTTTTCGGCCAAGCCTGCCGCCACAATATTTTTGGCAATGTAACGGGCGGCGTACGCTCCGCTTCGGTCAACTTTGCTGGGGTCTTTGCCGCTAAAAGCTCCGCCACCAACGCGTGCATATCCGCCGTAAGTATCTACGACAATTTTGCGACCGGTAAGTCCGGCATCGCTTTCAGGACCTGGTATATGCCACAATCCCGTGCCATTAACGACCAATTTATCGGCAGATATTTTGTAGCCGAATGATTGCAGCACAGGGGTAACAACTTTATCGTATACAGCTTTTTTCACCGTTTCTTCACTGGTGGCTTCGTCATGTGGAGTGGCCAGTACGACTGTTTCAATGCCCACTGGTTTACCACCTTGGTATCGCACTGTTACTTGGCTTTTGCCGTCTGGACGTATAAAACCCAAAGTTTTATTGTTTCGGACTTCGTCAAGTTTTCGGGTAAGCGCATGGGCAATGGCAATTGGTAGCGGCATTAAATGTTCGGTTTCATTAATGGCAAAACCAAACATCATACCTTGGTCTCCGGCTCCACCATCGTCAACAACTCCTTGGGCGATTTCGGGCGATTGCTGATGAATGTACACTTCAACGGGCGACTGCGTGCTGAAACCCCACGCCTGGTTTGTATAGCCAAGTTCGGCAACAACGCTATGCACAATTTTTTCAAAATCTATTGTAGCGGTGGTGTTGGTTTCGCCAAATAAAGCAATCCGATTAGCGCCTGCTACTGTTTCTATACCGGCCTTGCCTAGTGGATCCTGGCGCAATATTTCATCTAAAATAGCGTCGCTTATGCGGTCGGCTATTTTGTCAGGATGGCCGGCACAGACACTTTCACTAGTAAAGTACGTAGTTACACCGCTCTTAGCAGTTGTTAGTTTTTTTGACATAAAAAAATCCTTTCTATCGTACCCTGCAGGGGAAAAGAAAGGACGCATAAGCGCAACTGGACTCTTGTAAAGTCCAGCATATCTTTCCCCATAATAGGGCTAGAGGTAGCACCACACTTCATAAAAAGTAGGTTGCCGGCAAGTCATAGGGCTAGATCCCTCGTTGCGCTCTTGATAGTTAATTGTTAAAGCCTTACCAGTATAGCATCACTTAACGGTGTTTTCGGACGTTGTACTTCTTCTTTTTCTTTTTATGTATTGGTGCATTGAGTGTACTTGATCGCATGATAGGCAGCGGCTTTGATTCTGAGCTCGATGCCTGTTCTGCAATAATACCCACGGGTTCAGCTGGTGCTACTTTTGTTACTCGGTATTGTGGCTTTTTCTTATCAAAGCGTGATAAAAGCCGCCACACTGCTGCTCCAAACAAAAGTGCAGCAACAATAATAAATATAGTCAGTCCCGTTTGGCTTTTAACGCTGGCTACTGCCGGTTTAGCGCCATTGGCGTCTTGTACCGTCACGGTTTTTTGATTTGGATTATTTAAAATATCCTGTTGCGGGCTGCTTGATACTGGCGCCTGCAAAGTACTTTGTGGCTGCAAGTTACTGTTTTGATTTGACTGTACCGGCACCGAAGTCTGCGGATTACTAGATGATGCGGGATTTTGGGTAGACTGTTCTTGCATACTTCTTAGATTACCACGCCAGGCTCTCCCTTTCATATCCTTAAGGGCAACGTATAAACCTCATTTTAGAGACTCTCATATAATATTGAGCTGCTATTTATTTGGGGTTAGTGTTTTCGTACGTCGCATTTGCTAGGCCGTCAAAGGTACCTGAGTTTTTTACGTAATCATCGGCTTTTACTACGTGCGTAATGGCGTTGTCTACAAACTCAACAACGTGCAAAACGCTCTGCGTCCTTTTGTCGGTGTATCCTATCTGTACCCATACATCAAACAAAAAACCGTTTGGTAGTCTTACATAGTGGAATGGTGTAAAGTTGTGTCGACCACGCATAGATTGGTCTGGGCCATTAACATATGTTTCAAGTGGCTTTAAAACCGTATTTAAGATCTGATCCATCTCTGGCTTATTTTCTTTGGTAACAGCCACGGCAGTGCCCTTTAATTTCATAAGTTCAAAGACTTTCTTTTCTTTGGCCGAAGCGGACTTAATGACTAATGCCAACAAAACGATAGCGGCTACGATAATTACCAAGAGTATCATAAGGCGATTATAGCATAATGAAAAAGCCCCTAATTGTTTCTTTGAGAGCGCAATGAATTCTGGCTATTCGGTCTTTAGATCGTTATTAAGGCAAATGCGGATTTTTATTTCTTTATCTGAATGGAAACCCATATTCTGTGAGGGTAATGTGTGTTATATGGGACACATATTGCCGAAAAACTTCTTACGACCGATTTAGAGACGCTCAACCGGCTGCGCAGTAAGCAGCCAACACGTAAGCTACATTTAGCGCTTGGCTTCTACTAGCCCAGGTGGTTGCACGGCTGTGCCCCGAAAACAACTAACCGAATACGGAAAATCCTGGGTCATTACATAGTGGTACATGGTCACTATTTTGCCGTCTAACATAATCGCACTGGTTAACCCGTGGCATTCATCTAAATCATCGGTGGTGAGAATATTTTTGTCGCTAATTTTCGAGCCAGTGATAGGAAACCCATCCAGCGCATAGCCGATAACATCGGTGACTCCTTGCAGTGAAATACACATGCTAAATGCGTGATAATGGTACTCGCCCTTGTTTTGGGGGTGGCCATCGCAGCTGTCCTGCACTTCCCAGGCTCCCGCATCGCGGCCGCCGGCGTCAAAACCATCAAACAGGGCCACACCGGTTGTCATAACACCCACTTCACCGCCCACACAACTGGGGTCGCCATAAGTAGGTGCGGCTGCCAGGTTATAGGTAAGCGACTGCCCGGAAATAGTGTTTGGATTGGCATCATATATTCGAGCCGGGTCAGTTGGGCCAACCGGAAAAACACCGGTGCGGTGGCTTGGCAGATCATTGGTGATAACAACGCGCTTATCACCCACTATTTTAATAGACAATTGTTGTTGCCAATTTACATCACCAGCAATTTTAGATTTTTTGTTTATATCCCACTGCGTATTGTCGCCCGTAAACCAAGGTCCACGTTTTTGGGCACCGGCTTGTCCGGCCGCTACAAAGTTGGCACGGCACACATAAATAGCGCCTTTTTTAGCAGACTGAATTACGTATTTGTTGTCACCAACGGGCAATATGCCGCTAGCATATTTATCGCCGTAATTCTTTTTTGTATCAAGCTGCAGGCCTTCGATTTTTGCTACTTCTGTTACGGGGGTCTGTACGTTTAGTTGGCTTCCCGTTGTATCGTCAATATTCATATTATCTTTTGTACTTTTGTTATTGTACTTAATCCACCATACAAAACCTGCCCCACCCAGTAACACGACTATAAGTAATACGAGGCTGATTCTACGTAGTATTTTTTTCAATACAATGGTGCGTGTACTTTTGTACGTAAAGTTAGGGGTCTCGGGCGGAACCAATTGCGCCGGAAAACTGTAGTCGGGTTTTGGGTCGGAAGCTGGGGTTGTTTCGGGTGGCGATTGTGGGTCTTGTGGGGGAATAGTTTGATTATCCATACCTGCACTATAGCGTAAACAGGTTATGGTTAATACAAGATTTGGCTATAAAGCGGCTGCCGAACGAGTCTGCAAACGCTTTGGCTGATTATATCGATACTTTTTATCTTCCCGATCACGGGTCATAATTTCTAAAAGCAATAGTAATAGCAAGATAAGTATAAGAAGGATACTAAAACTATTGAATATAATGCCAAGTAGCGAACCAAAGACAATAATAAAATTACCAAACCCAACGCCCGCCTTTTGTAAAAATTCACGTATAAAACCAAATTGTACTTTTACCTTTGCTCTAGGTTTGACATTCTGAGTATTCGCCGCCAGAACATTGCCGCCTGGGGCAATTACTAACGTCTTTGCATCACTAAGTAAGTTTACTGATTGCACGGACGCGCCCAATATTTGTTGAACATCGTTGTTGTGCGAACCAGTACCACTGCCTTCCGCAGAACCAGCTAGACCAAGCCCGCCAGTTTCGGGTGTAACGCCGCCGCTAGGTACAATTATGGCTCCAGTCCCCGGGGTTATCGTAGTCCCAGTATTTCCCGGTATAACTGGTGCGGCATCTACTTCAATTGTAACTGGCAGACTCGCATCATTTCCCTTTAACAGCTGCGCCGTAATAGTAAACTGGGCTGTGGGGACATTCGTAAATGTAAAGGTGCCCTTTCTGCCTTCTACTATGGCAATAATTGCACCCGTTAATGGGTTGGTAAAAACAATATCCCCGTCAACTGGTGACCAGTTAACTATCAAACTTGTACCGCTGCGATCATCGGTAAACACTGGAGAAGCCAGTAATGCTGGCTCTTCATGCGTTACTTGACTACCGTCTCCGGTACTAATATCTTGACAGTCAGATGTTGACTGGTCATTTATATCTATCGCCTCTACACACACCGTCGTATCACCAGGTGTAGGAGTAAAATTAATGTCCGGAAGTTCACTTTCTTCATCGGTCTTTCCATCACCGTTGGTATCCCATTTATACTTTTTAATTTTGCTTTTTGCACTAGTCGATTTTTCGGCAGACAGTACGATTTTTTTACCTGTTTTAAATACTGGTTTATCGGTTCCAATCTCAGTTTTGGCAGCTTTGCCGGTTTTAGGGTCGTTATATACCTTGCCAATTGTTATCTGAACATCAGGGGCAAAAATATGACCCAAAATTACGTCGTACACATAAAATTCACTAAAGGCACCGGTCATTTCGACAGCGTGGCCTTTTGTTTGTTTCGCGAGTGTCTGGTAAAACAGGTTAGCTTCGGGAATACGCTGCGCTAAAGCGCTATTACTTCTAAAATATTGGCTGGTAAATAAAGGTAAAATTTCTACATGCTTGGCTTTGGCTTTTGCAGTTATTTGCTTCATGGTGATGCCGGTCGTAGGTTCAGGGTCTTTACCCCAGCTATCGCTCACTACAACAATCACCTTTCGTGCATCGCTTTGCCATTGTTGGGATAATGCAGCATTCAGCGCGCTAAATGGGCTGTCTTGCAAGTCTCCACCATCGTGTGATCTTGTCTGAAAATGCTCTCGGCCCCATTCTGATTTAAAATAGCTGTTATCTGAATATATATCAGGTGTCAGCTGTACAGGAGTTCTCACATCATAAATATAACTGTCGTCAAAACGGGTCATTTCGGTATAAGTAACCACGCCAGCACGTATTGAAGAATAGTGGGTTTCTTTGCTATAAGGGTCAGACAGGTGCAAGAAATCTTTGACCAAGTATTGCTCATCAGGAATAAGAACCAAACTTTCGTCAGAGGTGTTATCCATGACAAACATAACATCAAGTTTTGATGGCTTTTTAATATCCGACCAAAATGCAAAAGGTGAATTAGCCGATTTGTCGGTGATACCAGCCAGCAACCCTAGGCGTGTCTTCATATCTACATATGTTTCGTTACTCGACTTTTCTATCCACCCACCAGCGACACCGTACACACTACCGTGGGCTTTTATATCAGCACCAATTCCAGCGTAACCCCCACAGACAACATCATTAAAATCACACCAACTTGTTGTTTTAGCTGTCAAAATATCCGGCACATAAGGCATGCGCGGTCCTAAGCTACCAACATGATTTTGAGTAGGCGAACCCCTTGTCCATGGATATGTTGTATGCTTTTGCAATGGATTTAAGCGGCTCGTTTCAAGTTCAAAACCATTAAATTTAGGGTCTCCATAAAGGTCGACATGACCTAACCTTGAAAGCAAATTGTCTTTGCCGTGGCCGTGCATCAGTTTCATAGCCTCGCCCACAACCTGTGCCCCCTGCGAAAATCCACCGACCGAAATATATTGTGAAGGACAACGTACCATTTGATCTTCAAGGTAACCGGCCAGCTCTTCTGCACCATCTTTCACGCTTTGGTTATATGCATCACCAGTTACATCGCCTACAATTTGATAATTGCCAAATTTGGCATCAACAGCATTTTTAGACAAGAACACTGTTTCGAGTGACCCAAAAGCTGGCACTGCTTTATAACCATTGGCATTATATTTACCGGCAAAATCGTGCAAGCTGACAAATTGCATAGTCAGTTTTGGAAAGTCCTCTATTATGCGGCTGCCAATCCCCTTGAAGTATTGGGCAGATTCTTTCTCAGTACTCTGGAAATCATCTCCTCTATTAAATATGATTGAATTATTTTCCAAATGCCAATCAATCAGATTATCAATTGGGTCTTTGCCGTTAGAAAGGTTTTGACTTGAACCTCGTACAAACACTGCATTCACGTCAATACATGTGACTGCATCAACTTTTATGTCTAGAATTGGCACTAAAATAAAAAAGGTGGACAATATGCCCACCCCCAAAATATAAATTTTTTTCTTCATGGTGACTTACTTTTCGTAATATACAACGTAGATCTATCATCAGTAACAACTGCTGCGATACGTAATCCGTCTTTTGAATTCGCGTTAAAAGTACAATAAGTTTTACCTTGTGATGGTGAACATTGTTGTTTTTCTACGCCCGTTCCACCAGACGCAATAACATGTTGTTTTAAATTATCTCTTTCACTTGTGATCTCATCAATTGATTTAAATTGTTTTTGCATATTTAATTCGGAGCTCGGGCAAACAATACCCGAGAGTGCACAGTTTTTTGTTTCTTTTATTGTGTAGCCACCACCTAGCGCGTCGTTTAGTTCAATAGCTAGTTTATGGTACGGCTTAAAGTCTTGTTGAGCTTTAACGTATGTTATACCCACAAACAAACCATACAAAACCACAATAAAGCTTAGAAAAGTAACAAATATTTTTGACTTAGTAACAGACTTTTTTTGTAACATAGAACCTAACCACCCTTAATTTGACCTCATTCTACCTCTATATAAACTAATTAGCAAATAGTTTGCATAGTTTGGCAAAACAAGTTATTAATAAACCCGATTTAACACTTATAGATCACGATCCTGTAGGAGTTAAGTAAATATTATATAAAATGTAATTTTTAACTTCGGTCGGCGCAATTGGCAACATATACTCATCACTAAATGCGTATTTTAGTATATAATAGGTATTATGATTGACCCAGAGCGCGAATTTTTTGGTATTCCCGATGTTTTAGTCCCCTATACAGACTTTGTAGCTGCTGATTTAGTAAAGCAAGTACATGGGCTTGTTGTGGATAATGCCGAATTACTTACTACTCGCGGTCTGAGGGGCGTACTAGACTGATATAGCGACAAAGATATAGTTGAATGAAAAATACTTAAGGGCAAGCAGAGCATGCAACAATTGGACACTTTGCAGTCGTAAACGCCGCTGGTGACGAAAGGTCGCCACAAAATTTCCACGGTGTTATAACTCTATGATTTAGAGACTCCAAGATACACTGGTAACCGGCATACCTGGTAAATCAACTAAAATGATTCGCTCATTAACAAACATAAATGTCTTTTTTGCAATTTTCTTTATGCGTTTATTCACTTCTGTGGTACACTAGTAGGGATTTTGGCAATGTATCCTCGTAATTTTAAGGCAACTGAAACTTATCGCGGTCTCGTTCCAGAATATATATTATAAGCGCGAAGGGCGCATGAGATTTAACGCGATATGAACGCAAAACTCTATATTAGTAACCTAAGTTACTCAAGCACAGAAGACAGCCTAAAAGAGGCATTAAGCGAATACGGCGAAGTTACAAGCGTACGCATTATTACGGACCGCGACACTGGTCGTAGCCGTGGTTTTGGTTTTGCAGAATTTGCAAACGCAGACGACGCTAAAAAAGCTATCGATGGCATGAACGGCAAAGATGTTGACGGACGTGAAGTTCGTGTTGCACAAGCTGAAGAACGCGAAGACCGACCACGTGGTGGCGGCGGTGGTGGTGGCGGCGGCTTTAGCCGTGGTGGCGATCGCGGCGGTGACCGTGGCGGCAATGGCGGATCTTTCCGCAAGTCTTACTAAATTATATTTAGTAAAAAACCAAAAACACTCCCAGAAATGGGAGTGTTTTTCTTTGTTGGTAAATAGTCTTCAAGTGGGCCATCTACTTTAGTGCAGCTTGGGATGTAAACCGAGCACCGGAGCGGAATCGTACTGAAGGTACGATGAGCACCGAAGCCGCAGGTTTACGCCCAAGATGTGCAAAGTAGGTGGTCAACCCCGCTAGAAGCCGCCATAACCATACCCATACCCCCTAAAATCATACTGTGATTTGTGGTAATCAGTTACCTTGAGCGGCACCCTGCCCGGCACCACACCATCGCGGCCCATAATATATAGTTCACTGCTATTTTTACTTACCAAAATGTAATCATCGGTGTACCAGCCGTACGGCACCAGTTCGGACAAACTGGCAATTTGTTTATCATTTTTGGCGGCAGCGTCACCTATAAACAAGCTATTTTTGCCGTCCCGCGGTTCGCTCCACAGGGTATTGTTGCCATTCGGTGATACCAAATAAGTAAAATATTTATTATTCCGAAAATTTTCGGCCGTAACATCTTCAGACAGTTTTACTTCGCCGTTCGTATATTCATAATAAGTTATCACTACTCCATCTAGTTGCACATTAAAATAAATCTCATCGGGTCCACTGGCCAGGCTAGAGATATAGGTGTTATAGCCAGCTTGCCATTCGAATAAGCTTTTTTTGCTGCTGCCATCCGTCATTACTGCAGCTATAACCATTTTTTTATCAGCGAGTCTGGTGCCGTAATAATATGAAGCAGACCACTTTTTTGTATAAACGACCTGATTTTTTGTAATATATACGCTGCCGATACTTTCATTGGCATAATCGAGTACGCTTTTACCTTCGCCGCGGGTTTCATCGAGTGTTACTAACTTTTTTGTAGCGGCATTATAACTTTTAATGGCCGACTGCTTATTTTGCCACTGCTCTACTCCTGTGCGAAAAAGACTATATACAAATGAGTCACCACTCCAACCATTAAATGAAAAACTGGCATTGCCTTCATCAACCGTTGTTAGTGCGCCGTTGCTTGTTTCTATGAGGTACACTTTTGGCTGGCCACTATCGCGGCGAGCTTTTAACGCCAAATACTTCCAGTCGCGTGAGGCCAGCAGAATAGTGTCGAACCGGTCTTCTTGGCCAGTCCCAGCTAACACCGTTTTACGGTCACTGCCGTCCAGGTTAGAGGATATAACATCGATGATGCCGCTGGCCCGGCTCAAAAAATACAGTCTTCCGGTTGGGGTAGCCAACAGTACATTGGTTGAATCATCTTGCACGGCACGGACCGTCACCTTTGCACTCAGTATTTTACCCGAGCTAATAATTGCCGACACTTCTGTTGCACTGCTTGCTAAAATAAGCGTTGCTACGCCGCTATCATTTGTTAAGCCCGTCGATCCATTATCTGTTTTTACTTGTACGCCGGCTAAAAGTCGCCCACTAAGACGGTTTTTTACGATAACTTTGGCAATTTTGCCTTTGGCAATGACGGCAAAGTTCTTTTGTTCTTTATTTTTGAATACTCCCAGATGAAACTGTGCCGAAAAATCAGTATAAAAAGGCTTGGTGATACTTATTTTTTTGTAACCTGGTTTTATGCCATCCACTAACACTCGTCCGTCCTGGTTACTTTTGTAACTTACGCCGTCTATCACGACATCTGCATCACTGACGGGGCCACCGGTGCTGGCTTCTTGTAAAACAAATACAGCTTGTTTTTTCATGAATAGGCCCGGTAAAAAGTATCGGCTGGCCGGTATGATGCTAAGCACAACTGCTATAAATAGGAAGCCAGCCGGAACACTGATTATTTTATGCTGAGCATAGCGCTTTATTTTACTTCTAAATGAATTATTGGGTTTGGGCGGAGTGATTATGTCAAACGAATGTTGCCCAATGTGTTGATTAACTTCTTTAAATTGTTCCACCTTGTTTGTCATTTATATTTTAAGCCGTTTTACCCATAAACCCAGTTCTTTAGCCAAGGTCTGGCACCGATCAACTATTTTGGGATTAGTTAGTTTAATTCCGTTAGTGGTTGCTTCAAAATCTTCTTTGCCTGTTCCAATCTGGGTGTGGGTCGGTAAACCTTCCATGGTCATCACCACGGTCGTTAAATGCAAACAGGCTTGGTGAGATTTTCGGACGTTACTGCCATTACTGACTAACCCAACCGGCTTGCCTTTGAAGGCATCGCCCGTTAAACAATCGAGAGCGTTTTTGAGTACGCCCGAATAACTGCCGTGATATAACGGCGTGCCCAGCACAATTGCATCAGCCTTCAGTACCGATCCGTAAAAATCACAAATGACCTCGGCGTTTGAACTGAGCGGGTTTTGGTGCCAGCTTGGTAGGCTAAACAGCAGTGGTTTTGTAGCCAAATCCCAGATTTCTGTTTCATGGCCAAGTGCCAGTAATTTGCTTTCGATTGCTGCAAGCAAGGCTGTGGTGTGCGACCCCTGCGATGTACTGCCGCTAATAAGCAATGTCCTCATATTTCCCCTAATTCAATACTAGTATTGTAACTCACATACAGTTAAATTTCTGGCTATTACGCCCGGTCGGTGGTGGCAGCTTATACTTTAAGTATGCCCGCTAACACACCGCTACTTGCCCACTTCGAAAAAACCGACAAAAAAATGGCTTTGTTAGTGCTATCTTACCTGTCCTACAGTTCAAGATTGCCCCGCAGTAAGGCCCAGCCCCATGAATACGCGTATCATCTATATTCGTCGATAATATCGCAGCAAATTTCTGTCATAGCCGCCGGTAAAATTTTTGAAAGGTTTTTGCTACTAGTCGGCGACCCGCATGATCCTGCCAATATTCTCAAACATGATATTCAACAACTGCGCTCGATAGGTTTGTCGCTGCCAAAGGCTAATTATATTCGGTGTATTGCCGAACTTACCGGTAATGGCACGGTGAAGCTTGACCACCTTGATGGCCTGAGTGATGACGAAGTTATTAGTGAGCTTATACTTATTAAAGGTGTTGGCCAGTGGACTGCCGAAATGTTTTTGATGTCGACGCTTATGCGACCCGATGTTTTCAGTGTCGGTGATTTGGGGTTATTAAACGCTGCCAAAAAACTATATAACAAACCCGATTTAACCCGTGCTGAATTACTGACATTAAGCCAAAAATGGAGTCCCTACCGCACAGCTGCCAGTTTGGCACTATGGCACAGCCTTGATAACAAGCCACAAATTTAGAAAAAGTAAACTAGGCGCTTTCTAGATATTTTTGACGTTTAGTTCTTTGAGCTGAGCGTCGTCAATTGGAGTTGGCGAGTTGGTCATAAGGTCTATGCCAGATCCGTTTTTGGGGAAAGCCACCACTTCACGAATATTATCTTCGCCCATTAGTTCCATAAACATACGGTCTAGGCCAAACGCACATCCCGCATGTGGCGGCGCGCCATACTTGAAGGCGTTAAGCATGGCACTAAATTTTGCTTCTACGTAGGCTTTGTCATAGCCAAGCACATTAAATACTTCATAAAGTACATCTGGGTTATGGTTGCGTACCCCGCCCGAACATATTTCGTAGCCGTTCATGACCATGTCATACTGGTCGGCTACAACACCAAGCTTATCGTCTGATTTCAAAGCCTCTAGGCCACCTTTTGGCATCGAAAACGGGTTGTGGCCAAAGTCGAGTTTTTTAGCCTTGTCGTCCCATTCGTAAAATGGAAAATCAATAATCCAGGCAAGCGAGATAATGTTGGGATCTTTTAAGGCAAAATGATTGGCAAATTGGATACGCAGCACACCCAATACTTTATTCACAACTTCCCTTTTGTCTGATCCGAATATTATAAGATCGCCGTCTTTTGCTTCTACAGTGCTTACTACAGCGGCAAGTTCAGACTCATTAAAAAACTTGGTAATCGATGAAACGGCTTTGCCGGCTTCGACAGTCATATATGGCATACCGCCGGCGCCTTCTTGGCGGGCTTTATCGGTAAAGTTATCCATTTGCGAACGGCTTAG
>JAYUBM010000138.1:0-3875 GCA_043740875.1 bacterium
TAATTATTCTGCCTTTTAATCGGCCAGCGATTATCCTCACTTTTTGCTCTTTAACTGGCCGGCATCACGCATGGCCGAATACCACGCTAAACAGACAGTTTTAATAATAATTGGGCCAAGATGGTTACGTACTTGACGTGCCATTTTAACACTCCAGCCTTTTTCATAAAAATGATCATACATATCAAGTAGCGCTATTTCACGCGCGGCGCGCTCGAACCATTCTATCAAACCAATTTCGTTTAGCTTTGCCAAATTTGTATCCGTTGGTACACCTTTAGGGAAACTCAGCGGTGCCAACATAATTGCCACGCCCATCTCGAACATGACATGCATGCTCAGTACACCACCGCGGCCCCACATCGCCCAGTTTCGTTTTAGGCTGTCGCTCATATTATCGCCTGGGATTATAAGTTTACCTTTTATAGAGTCGCGCGTTTCCATACTGGCGCCACCGCGCAGTTCAGTCAGCTTTTCTTCATATGGAAAGTGATGGGCTGGCGTGAGGCCGTCAACTAGCGAGTGGGCAAGCCACGCCGCGTTAAAGGCTGCCCGTTCTGTGTTGCCACGCTTGAGTTCGGTAACTAGTTCGTCGTAGTGCCGCTGGATATAACCTATAAGCTCGGTATCATCATTGTCAAAAGGGTTATAAAAATGCCATGGCTCATCGCGGGCTGGACTTTTTCGTTTTATGCCATCAGGTCCATTCTTACCTTCAAAATGCAGAATTTCTTTTAGACTCGGGAATCCATTAGCATTATTTATTATTTTTAAAAGATGCGCGTAAGCGACACGATCAATTTTTTGATGTGCGCCTAATATTGCACCTGAATAGTTAGAGAAGGTTGTGCCACTATACACGTCTATACACTTTGCTAATTTAAGTTTGTTACCGCGCGGACTCTTTGGACATGCTCGGCAAGATATGGGTAGTGTAACAGATTATCGCCTCTTTTAATAAACTCGGCAGCGCAGGTTCGGGCGGCAGCAATCAGTTTTGTATCAGATAATTTAGCGACCCGTAAATCGAGGGCGCCCGACTGCATCGTGCCATATATGGCACCGGGGCCACGCAGCTGTAGATCGAGTTCAGAGAGTTTAAAGCCATCACGTGTTTGCTCAAAGGCTCGCAAACGGCCACTAGGCACCCGTGAATCACTGGGCACGACAAAACAAAACCCTTGCGCGTCGCTTCTACCGACCCTACCTCGTAGTTGGTGCATCTGTGCCAATCCAAAGCGCTCAGCGCCCTCTATAATCATGACACTGGCATTGGGGACATCTACCCCCACTTCGATAACTGTCGTCGCGACCAATACATCTAATTTATGACTTAAGAAATCTTGCATAATAGCGTCTTTTTGGTCGGGCTTCATTTTGCCATGCAAAAGGCCCACGCTATACCCTTTTAATTCTTTGGCAGCTAATTGTTCATACATTTTTTCTGCAGACGGGCTTTTAGTGTCGGCCGTATCTGTAATAAGCGGACACACCACAAAAGCTTGTTTGCCTGTTTGTAGTTCTTGTTTTAGTTTTTCATACATTTCAGTACGAGAATTAGGAGAAACAATTTTAGTTATGATTGGCTTACGACCTTTCGGCAAAACTTCGATAACAGATATATCTAGTTCACCATACAATGTTAGCGCCAAACTGCGAGGTATCGGAGTTGCCGTCATACTGAGTACATGGGGCATTTTATGGGCTTTACTTTGCAACTTTTTACGCTGCGCTACACCAAAACGATGCTGTTCATCGACAACAACCAACCCAAGCTTTTTCATGGTTACTTTATCTGAAAATAAAGCGTGCGTGCCAATTACAAACTGAATATCGCCACTGGCAATCCGTGACTGTGCGGTTTTTTTCTGGGCTGGTTGCAACCCACCAATTAATAACCCAATTTTATCTTGCATATTTAGAGGCGTAAACAAGGCATGGAGTGACGTGGCATGTTGACGGGCCAGTATCTCGGTAGGCGCCATGTAGGCCACCTGAAAGCCTTCGGCCATAGCCATAGCTGCTGCCATAGCTGCCACGACTGTTTTTCCCGATCCCACGTCACCTTCTACTAGTCTGTTCATAGGCTGCGATTTTTCAAGGTCTTTAAAAACTTGCCACAATACTTTACGCTGATCATCTGTGAGTGAAAACGGCAGTGACTTGACGAACTTTTTAGCTAAGTTGACGTCAAACGGTATAGAAACAGCCGTTTCGGTGGCAAATTCCTGTTTGTTTAGTAAGCTTGCCAATGTTAGCTGAAAAACTTCTTCAAAGCCAAGGCGACGACGGGCTAACGCCAAATGTGCGGCAGTATCAGGAAAGTGCATGTCATATAAAGCTTGTGACCTACTAACTAGTTTTTGCTGTGTTAAAAGCCATGCTGGCAAAGTTTCGGCAGTTTCTGGAGACTTTACAAAAGCGGCATGTATAGCTTTTCGTATAACTATAGAGGTTAGGCCTTTGGTTTCTTTGTAAATAGGCACGATACGAGCCGTGTGAAGCAGCATGCCATCCGCCGGTTCGATGGCTGGACTTGTAATTGACATCCGCTTAGCGTGTAAACCAAATTCACCCGTTAGATAGTATTTTTTGTCAGCTATTATTGCCCCCGCCCGGTATGGCTGGTTAAACCAAACAAGGCGTACGCTGCCTGTTTCATCGCTCGCCAGCGCCTCGGTAATATGCATACCGCGCCGCACGTACCTGCCAATTACATTATTAATGGTTACTAGCAGGGTGACTGTGCCGGGTGTCAGTGAGCCAATTTTTTGTACTTCTGAATAATCATCGTAACGTTTTGGCAAATAGTCTTTTAATTCTTCGACCGTGTAAACACCTAACACTGCAAATTTACGCGCTAGCACAGGCCCAACCCCTTTTATGTAATCAATAGATAAATTAGACACTAGCTATAGAGTACAGCAAGCTCACTCGAGTGATCAATCTGATACTGCAATAAAATGTTACCTTAACGATGTTTCAATTAACTATAACGGGCGTTAACTGCGCTTTTTGAGCAAATAAACGGTACTAGGGCCAAAAAACGTTTTTGCAAGCGGTACTTGTACGGCTTTTTCGATGGCTAAAAGTGTACTTTTTGATAGCATTTTTTTGAGTCTTGGTGATCGCAAGTTTGAAACAGATAAAACTTTTTCTACTTGTAAGCCGGCGTGTGCCAGCTGCTTGCGTACGGTGTGTGGGTTATGATTCACAAAAGGAATATTACTCTCACGCGTTAAAATATCAACTGGATCCCGTGGTATTCGCTGAAACCTCACGGCATGTTTAAACCGGTTTTTAAAGTTGGCATAATTAGCAAATTCTATAAGCAAATAGCCGCCACTTTTTAATACGCGAGATATTTCGGTAAATTCATCTGTTGGGTCTGGCAAGTGGTGAATAACTCGGATAACCGTAACAAGATCAATGCTGCCATCGCTAAATGGCAGTGCGTCGGCTTGGGCCAAGACCATATTTATATCTTTTTTATCTTTCAAAAAATCTTTAGCAATATCAAGTTGTTGTTGTGAGGGTTCTGCCAAGGTAACTTTATCTGAAAAATCTTTCAGAATTGGGCAAACACGCCCATAACCTCCTCCTACGTCAACGGCATGTGTAAACTTTTTGCCCTTAAGTAGTCGCCGTATAGCTACTTCTTCGGCGGCATGTTCGTATTCACGTCCGTCCCAGTAATGTAAATAATTGTGTGTCGGGTCATTGTACTGATCGGCTTTTTTAGTCATATAGTTTTTAAGTTTATCAGCTTAACTGTACAAGCGCCATGTTATTTTTACCTCTTCGTATTACTACATACCCGTGCAGCACATCATCGCTTGTTAATGTCTTTTTTTCACTTGAAAATTGACTGCCAT
>JAYUBM010000139.1:0-3832 GCA_043740875.1 bacterium
ACAAGCGGGTTTTTCAGACTTTCACGATAAGCCGACTGGCATGGCAACTTGGCATAAACAAAATCTGGTGTTGATAAACGAACATGCCCGCACAACAGCAGATTTACTACTTTTTTCACATAAGATAATGGCAGCGGTGCAAAGAAAATTCGGTATAACGCTTGTTCAGGAACCGGAGCTGTTGCCTTGAACGATGAAGAACTATATTTTGATAACTCGGCATTAAGTTTGCGACAAAGAAGCTTGATCAAAAGCCTTCTTGTGCTGGCTACTGCCGGTTTGCTTGTTTTGGCTGCTTGTTTTGGCTGGGTGGCTCGAATGCAGAACTATGTGTACCCTGATTATGCGTCGTACTATGAAAGTAAGCACAAAAATATTGCAGTGGCTATTGTTTTTGGTGGTGGCGTATCACCAGCGGGACAACCTTTGCCCCTGTTAAAGCTTCGGCTCAACACGGCCGCAAAGTTACTGCATGACGGATATGTCCATAAAATATTATTGTCTGGTGATAACCGTTATGTTGATTACAATGAGCCGCAAGCAATGTTAAATTATTTAGTTGCTACTGGCATTGATGTAAACAAGCTACAGATGGATAGCGCCGGGCGCACTACCTTTGAAACGTGCGAACGAGCCAAAAAAGTTTTTGGCATCCATAAAGCACTACTTGTGTCAGAATCAACTCACCTTACGCGGGCAGTGTTTTTATGCAGGCAATTTAATATTGAGGCATACGGTATAAGCAGCGACACGGGTGATAATCGGCAAGGTCCACAAATTGGCCAGCGTTTCCGGGAAGTATTAGCAAGCTCAAAGGCAGTATTTAATGCTTATGTGATAGGTGAAAAAACGATATTAGGACCGCAGATTCCTTTTGACAATTAAATGTCACTAGGCAATGGAAACTGCAGGGCAAAGTGTTTTACTTCTTTTTTAAGTTGTTCTACTTTTTTTATATCTGACCGGGAGTTTATACCTTGCAACATCCACTCGGCGATTTGTTCCATGTGACTTTCTTTTAAGCCCCTGGTGGTCATAGCAGGCGTCCCAAGGCGCAAACCACTGGGGCGAAAAGGGGGCTGTGTATCATTAGGTATGGCATTTTTATTCATTGTTAGTCCAATTGCATCCAGGGCTTCTTCGGCTTCACCACCATGAATATTAAAACTAGTCATGATATCGCACAAAATTAAATGGTTGTCGGTTCCGTTAGTCACCAGCTTGAAACCGCGCTTCATAAGTTCGTCTGCTAGCTTTTTGGCATTTGTAATTACTTGCTGGGCATACGCTTGGTATTCGGGTTGCATTGCTTCATAAAAACAAACAGCTTTAGCGGCAATAGTGTGCATATGCGGGCCACCTTGCATACCCGGAAACACCATACGGTCTATAAGAGTTGGTAAATTTTCGATTGTTTTTTCGGGAGCTTTCAGTGGATTACTTACCTTTCCCATACTCAAAATCATGCCACTGCGGGGACCCCGAAGTGTTTTGTGAGTCGTGGTAGTCATTATGTGGAACCCATAATCAAAAGGATTTTTTAATGCTTTGCCAGCTATGAGCCCAGATATATGTGCCATATCGGCAACCAGTACTGCGCCAACTTCATTGCCTATTTCGGCAAATTTTGCATAATCAAGCTCACGGGGATAGGCGCTAAAACCTACTAGTAACATTTTGGGTTTTTCCTTCAAGGCCGTATTGCGAAGGGCTGCAAAATCTATTTCACCGGTTTCAATATCCTTAATTCCATAGCGTACAAAATTATATTGATGCGCTAAATATGTGACTGGATGTCCATGGGTAAGGTGGCCGCCATGATCAAGGCGCATGGCCATAATGCTGTCGCCCGGATTCAGCCAAGAGTTATACATAATCTCATTGGCCGTTGCGCCGCCTAGTGGTTGCACATTAGCATGATCACTATGAAAGAGCGCTTTGGCGCGGTCAATGGCAAGCTGTTCGATTTTATCGGTATTAATTTGGCCACCGTAATATCGTTTACCAACATAACCTTCTGAATATTTGTTGGTAAATACGCTGCCCATAGCATCCATCACTTCCCGGCTCACATAATTCTCGCTCGGAATAAGTTCAAGGCCCTCGCGTTGCCGTTTTTCTTCAGCGCTAATAAGTTTTTTTACTGCATCATCGGTAATCATAAGGTTACTCCTTGTTTAGTTGCAAAAGGGTATGATGTGCGTAATTTAGATCATAGTACTTATAGTACTCTTGCATATACATGGGGCACAAACAAAAATGCTGTAAAAAAGGATACGCAATCTTCTAATACCGTGCATGATATAATCATAGGACTATATGATGCAAACAAACGAAAAAATAGGCAGATTGATACAACAGATAAGGCAAGAACGCGGCTTAACCCAAGCCGATTTTGCAAAAAAATTACATACAAGCCAATCTGCGGTAAACCGAATGGAAAAAGGCAAACAGAATTTAAGCATCGAAACGCTCGGCCGTATCAGCGAAGTTTTGCACAAGCCAATCATAAAAGTTGGTAACACTGGTATTAACCTTCGTATTGATGGCGGCCATGAACTCAAGGGCGAAGTGACACTTAAAACCAGTAAAAACGCTGCCGTCGCGCTATTGTGTGCTAGCCTTTTGAACCGCGGCGTGACCCGCTTCAAAGCCTTCCCCCGAATCGAAGAAGTGAACCGTATCATTGAAGTATTAGAAAGTATCGGCGTAAAGGTAAAATGGCTACCTGGTAACGATATTGAAATTCGCCGTCCCGAAGTTTTACATTTAAATCAGCTAGATGCTGATGCGGCACGTAAAACCCGTAGTGTACTGATGATGATTGGTTCGCTAATGCACGATTATAAAACTTTTCAGATTCCCTATGCTGGCGGGTGCAAACTTGGCGAGCGTACCGTGGCTCCACACTTGTACGTTTTAAAAGCTTTTGGTGTCGACATCAAGTCACCTAAGGGACATTATGAAGTACAAGTAAAAAAGACTGCACCAAGCCGGGTAGTGTTATATGAACAGGGCAACACCGTTACAAACAATGCCTTAATGGCGGCCGCTCGTACCACTGGCGAAACAATTATCCAATCGGCCAGTGCCGATTATATGGTTCAAGATTTATGCGGCTATTTGTCTAAACTTGGCGTTAAAATAGAGGGTCGTGGCACAACTACATTACGCATCAAGGGCCTGGCCAGCATCAAAAAGAATATTACCTACGCACCCGCCGAAGACCCTATTGAAGCCATGTTTTTTTTGAGTACGGCAATTACTACCAATTCACGCATATCCATTAAACGTGTCCCGATAGATTGGATTGCCGTCGAACTTTTAAAGCTCGAAAAAATGGGCGTGAAAATGAAAATTAGCCCGCGTTATATGGCCGATAATGGCTTTATTGAACTAGTTGATATTACAGTCGAAAAACGAAGTAAAAATTTGAAAGCCCTTGAAGAAAAAATACATCCAAACTTATGGCCAGGACTTAACCCCGATAACCTGCCGTATTTTGTCCCTATCGCTGCCGTATGCGAAGGCCGTACACTTATTCATGACTGGATGTTCGAAAATCGTGCCATATATTATACCGAAATGACAAAAGTAGGTATGCAGGTAGAGTTAGCCGATCCGCATCGTATCTACATTCAGGGCCCAACCAAATTTAGTGCCGGTGAAGTCGTATGCCCACCTGCCTTGCGCCCGGCCAGCTTACTGCTCATTGGCATGCTTGCGGCCAAAGGAGTTTCGACACTTCGTAATGTATATACAATTAACCGTGGCTATGAAGACATCGCCGAAAGACTTAATAGTATCGGTGCCCATATCACCGTTATGAATG
>JAYUBM010000140.1:0-3811 GCA_043740875.1 bacterium
TACTTTGCAATCAATATCTTTTTGGTAGTACCATCGATCAAAAAAGTAGCCGGTACCAAAAAGAATTCACCATCTAATTTTGTTTGCTTAAAGCCGTGAACTTTTATTGCATGCACCCAAAACGGTATTTTCGTAATACTTTTTGTCATGGCGACAACAGACGTTTTAATGCCATATTTGTCATATATTTTTCGGCCGGCATCGGCAATAATCGGAAACGGCGGCGTTTTTGCATGTCTTTCATAAATGTTACTAACAATATGTTCCCTGTCTGACTGTATAAAAGCAATAACTTCACAGTTCTTTTGGGCAAGCAATGGGTATTCCATAGTAAGCCGGTGAATAGCTAAATTACACCACGGGCATCCCGAATATCTTAAAAACACTACCAATACTTTGCGGTCTTTATAGTCCGATAAGTCAATTTTTGTCCCCATTACGTCAATAACAGAAAAGGTCGGCGCTTTAGCACCCGTTTTAAGTTGCTTTGTCATATTCTTAAGTATATGTCACTACAGTGGATAACGGATAGTATTGTCATTTCGGAAGCTATACAATAACTGTTTAAATTATGCTATAATAACAGGGAAGAATTGGAGTTTTAATGTTCAGAAAAATTAGAAGTGCCGTGAAGCAGTATCCTCATCTTTTTATTGTAGCTGTGGCTGCACTTGTCAGTCTAGGACTTGATTTGTCGGGTTATGATAAATATGCGCACCTTATATTGGCAGTTACGGCCATTTCATCATTAATTCCGCTGTTGGCTGGTATGTGGCAAACCCTGCAAGACGGTAAATACGGCGTTGATGTATTGGCAATTACCGCTATTGTAGGCTCGGTACTTTTGCACGAATACTGGGCGGCGATTATAATTTGTTTGATGTTAACTGGCGGGGAATCGCTCGAAGATTATGCCGAGCGGCGCGCCAGTACCGAACTTACCGGTTTACTCGAAAGAGCACCCACCAAAGCGCATTTGCTCAAAGGCCGCACCGAACAAGACATTGCTGTATCTAAAATTGCCGTGAACGATAGGCTGGTAATTTATCCGGGCGAATTAGTGCCAGCCGATGCCCAAATTATTGAAGGCGAATCAAACGTAGATGAATCGAGTTTAACGGGCGAGAGCCTGCCCATCGCCAAAAAACCTGGTGATACGCTTTTGAGTGGCTCGGTAAACATGGAGGGCAATTTAATAGTAACTGCCCTGCAAACGGCCAAGAACAGCCAGTATCAGCAGATTATTAAACTTGTCGAAGCGGCGCGCAATAGCCCTTCACCTTTTGTGCGTTTGGCCGACAAATACAGTGTGCCATTTACGGTAATTGCATTTATTATTGCAGGGACTGCGTGGTTTATTTCTGGCCAGGCCATTCGCTTCCTTGAGGTGATTGTTGTCGCAACCCCCTGCCCGCTTCTGCTTGGTGCACCAATCGGTATTATCAGTGGTATGAGCCGAGCTGCAAGGTCGGGGATAATCATAAAAACTGGTAGTGCCCTTGAAAAACTAGCTGCAGCCAAGACAGTTGCTTTTGATAAAACCGGTACGCTCACACGAGGAGTGCCCATTGTTAGCGGTGTAGTGGCATTCGGTAAGCATAAAAAAGATGACGTCATTGCCATGGCCGCGGCAGTCGAATCAGGATCTAATCATATTCTCGCCAAAGCCGTTGTAGCTTATGCTGCCACCAAAAAAGTTAACCAGTACAAATCTAAAAACGTTAAAGAAACATCTGGCGGGGGCCTGGCAGCAACCGTGCAGGGCAAACTTGTGCGCGTTGGTACCGCTCGTTATCTTGAATCACTAGGATACAGCGTTCCTAAAAGCTCACAAGTTGGTACACACGCCTACGTTGCCGACCACCACCAGGTCTTAGGCTATGTAACTTTTAGCGACGAAATCCGTAGCGAAAGCAAGGGCGTGCTTGGTGCCATAAAAAGACTTGGTATAAAGCACATTCTGATGGTGACAGGCGATAACAAAACAGTTGCCGCAAGCGTTGCCAAAAAACTTGGTATTACAGACGTTGCTGCTGAATGTCTACCATCAGATAAATTACATAAAATTGAAAGCCTAGTTCACCGCCCGGTCGCCTTTGTGGGCGATGGCGTAAATGATGCTCCGGTTTTAACAGCATCTGACATAGGAATTGCGCTTGGGGCTCGTGGTTCAACCGCAGCCAGTGATACGGCAGATATCGTAATTATGCGCGATGATCTTGCCCTGGTTGGTGAGGCAATCGCCATATCTAAGCGCACCGTATTTATTGCCAGGCAAAGTATCCTTATTGGCATATTCATGAGTATTGGGCTAATGTTTATATTTGCGACCGGTAGGTTCAAACCAGCTGTTGGTGCTGCCGTACAAGAGCTCGTTGATGTTGCGGTAATATTTAATGCGCTGCGTGCTCATTCACGAAAATCATTACGCTAAATTTTCTCTATACCCGAAGTAATAAAATATTTAGTACAAACACTACGGCAAGTGGGGCTGTAATATTATCGGTTCCATATACCGATACAGCCTCGAGTAATGTACACAATAAAGGCAGTAATAAAAATATAGCAAACGGCGCAGCAAGCATCGTCTGTTTACCACCAATAAAATACCCAATTAGTATTGCAATATAGGCAAAAATAATGTATCCGAGGCTTCCAACAAGTGATTTCTTGGCTCCAAAAATATGATAACTACTATTTTTTGCACTATATTTTTTGCCGATAACAGCAGCCATCCCATCGGCTAATGCAACGAATAGAATCGCTACGCTGAATACCCAGGCAGCATGCGATAAACCGGCTGCTATAAAAACTCCGACCGGGTATAAGACTTCGCCTGCCGTGAAGCGCTTAATGTCGTGTATGGCATGGAACACCTTAAACCGACGCGATAATACAACAACAAGCAAAGCTGCGACGGCAAGTATTTGAATAGCCCACATACTCATAAAAAATGGCCATGAAGCAATATATATTCCTGATAAAATATGAACGAATTTACGGCCGTATTCTCCGTGAATTAGGTTTTTGCGCCACAAATATTCTGACAATACTAGTAAAATGCCAATCCCGGCAGGTGCAGCAAGTATAGATAACATGAAAGTATTGTAACGCGCAGCCGCCAAAGCGTCGAATAGAACAAAAATATTAGGTAAAAAGCGAACCAAAAAAGTAATTATGATGAGCTGTAAAGTTATTTAATATTTTGCCCGTGCGACGGCTTTAGTACGAGAATAAATTATAAAAGCAATCGAACTGTTTATGAGCAGCAGATAGGTGCTGAAGGCAATAGTGCTAAAAGACCAAACAGACAATTTCACTACCAAAATCGCACAAACAAAACTCGGTATACTGCTGGTAAAAGGCCAGTGATTTTCTTCGAGGGGCTTACGGTAAGCGTGTAGCATTGTTGGAACACCGGCAAACAAATCGGCCGCAATACTAAAAGCTATCGCCAAATCTGGTTGTTTTGTAATACGCCACAATATAAGACCCGTAACCGCAAACACAAAACAGGCTGCGTCTGTTGTGGTGTATTGCTTCACATATGAATGCGCTAAAAGCGCTGCAACTATGACTATAAGCGGCACTAGGCCAACCGACAGCGTGGTAATAGTTTCTATACCACCGCCATTTTTGATCTGAGCAGCAAAAGCAATAAGTGGGGCAAGCGACCACATAGCCCATCCAACCAGGTTAGGGCGAACTTTTTTAGAAATAATTTGCTTTATATAAGGCAGAAGACCAAAAAACGCCACAATTACAAATAGTATATACACGTACTTTGGGATCATTCACATTATCATATCAT